>JAZKEU010000019.1:94080-118838 GCA_040386775.1 Bdellovibrionota bacterium
GGGGATTCTACGTTTGTATTCGTCTTTTGTTGCAAAGAAAGCAGCGTGAGGGCCACCGTAACCCATCGGAACGCCAAAACGTTGTGTGCTTCCGACAGCAACATCAGCACCCCATTCTCCAGGAGGAGTAATTAGAGTTAAAGCCATTAGATCACAAGCCGCAGTGACAAGTGCTTTGTGTTCTTTAGCTTTCATCGCAAAGGATTTGTAGTCTTCGATATTTCCATAGGTTGTTGGGTATTGAACAATCGCTCCAAAAACTTTTTCTGAAAAATTAAAAGTTTTGAAATCTCCAATCACAACGTTGATGTTTAAAGGTTTCGCTCTTGTTTGGATGAGTTCAATATTTTGCGGATGGCAGTTTTGATCTACGAAGAAAGTGTCTCTGTCTTTTCCAGGAGCGAGCGCTTGTGCAAAGGTCATCGCTTCGGCACAGGCTGTGGCTTCGTCAAGAAGTGAGGCATTGGAAACAGGTAAGCCTGTTAGTTCCGAAGTGATCGTTTGGAAATTTAAAAGAACTTCCAATCTTCCTTGCGAAATTTCTGCTTGGTACGGAGTGTACTGCGTGTACCAAGAAGGATTCTCCAGCACGTTTCTTAAAATCACATTGGGAGTGATGGTGTCGTAATAACCCATGCCAAGATAATGTTTGAAAACTTTGTTCTTAGACATGATTGTTTTTAATTTTTTAAGAGCATCATTTTCAGAAAGCGATGGTGAAATATTAAGAGGGGCTTTATTCAAAATATTTTTTGGAACAGTTTTTTCGACAAGCTCTTCTAAAGAGCTAAGCTTTAAAGCTTTTAGCATTTCATTGATTTCTTTTTCTGAAGGGCCAATGTGTCTTGCAATAAATTCTTGAGACGTTGAGAGTTCGCTAATGTCTCTTGTATTGTTCATAAGGTTCCCCAAATTTGAAGTGGTTGTTTTTTGCTGTAATTCCATGCGGGCAGACTAGCATGCAGATTAAGGATTTTGCGAGCGACTACGCGGGATGACAATCTTTATTTGTGTGATCGGGAAGCAGAGGGTTCGCTCAAAAGCAGATCTCGCGCAGGCTGCTTTTGCATTTTTTAGGTCTAGTTATGATTAACCCGGTGGCAGAGTTTTAAGAAGTGTTTCAAAAGAGGTTTGGTCAAAGATTTTTTCTTTAAACGGCAAAGGCAAAGTTCTAAAGTCACTGAGAGTCGAGGTTTCGGGTATATACTTTTGGCCTTGATAGGCTCCTTTTGCATTCATGTAATCGATGATTCCCTGGAAAACTGTCATTTTGTGCATGGTCCATTGAGGGGCAATCAATTCGTCCCAGCGAGAAGAGAGAGCGCTTAAGCGCTGAACCGCGATGTTTTGTGGTAAATGAGCGATAAAGGCGGCGACTTTGGCAGAGTATTCTTCGAGTTCAATAGGTTGGAAAAGTCCTTGTTCGTAAAATTTTTCAAGTTTGGTGTTTTTTAAGACGTGTAGATTATGAAGCTTTACGTTTTGTATCGGCAGTTGAGCTGCAAACTTGGCTTGTTCGATCACGTGCTCAATGGTTTCTCCAGGGTGTCCAAAGATAAAATGCAAACCAATATCCAAATTTGGAATATCCGCTAACTTATAAATCGTATCCAACGTATTTTGTGCCGAGTGGCCGCGCTTTTCGAACTCTAAAAAGTCTTCGTAGAAAGTCTGCGCGCCAAGTTCAATAGAAACATAAGTTTTTTCTGAGAATTTTTTCCAGAGATTGATAAGGGCTGGCGAAATGCAGTCCGGGCGAGTACCGATCACGATACCCACTACACCTGGATGCTTGAGAGCTTCTTCGTACATGGCTTCGAGATTTCTGATGGCCGTAAAAGAATTTGTATAGGATTGAAAGTATACGAGGAATTTATTGTACTTGGTCATGCCGAGAATTTTTTCTTTAACGTTTTCAATCTGCTGTTTCAGAGTGAATTCACGTTGTTCGGCATAAGCCGCAGAACCCCAAACGTCGCAGAATGTGCAAGTTTGCATGCCTTTCAAGCCTAAGCGATTCGGACAGGTATCAGCTACGTTTACCGAAATTTTTGAAACTCTTTCCCCAAACTTTTCGCGATAATAATCGCCAATAGAGTAATAGGGACGGTTTAACCACTGTTTCTGCATCTGATCCTTTACTTAGTCAAATACTGACATGAACCTTGATCTAAATGATATTCTCGAATATTGCTAGCTCAAACGTTTTTAAGGTAATTTTTATGAGTAAAACCATTGAATTTATTCTCACCGAGGATGGCAGTCCGACGGCCTACTTTGATAATTTTGGATCTGACAATTTTCAACATGAAAAAATGCACCATTCTGGCGGTGCCTTTGGTGAGAGTGTATATATCTACGGGCCGGCGATTCAATGGGGCTTTGCCAAGCTTGATCACCCTCAAATACTGTCTCTGGGAACTGGCATTGCGTACAACGAAATTTTATCAGCGGCATTTTCGATTGTGTTTGATGCTCCTCTAAAAATGGCAAGTTATGAAGCCAACAATGATTTGAACGAGGCTCTGATTGCTTGGCTAAAAAATTCTCAGGAAAAAATAGTTCCTTTTAAAATTTATGACTCCGTTTTAGAAATGACAGCCAACGTATTTGATATTTCTGGAGAAGAAATAAAATCCAAAATGCTTTCAAGTTTTGTAGCCGGAGATTGGAAAATCAAAGACGCTTGGGATTCTCAAGATCGTGAAAAATACAATGTCGTGATTTATGATTTTTTCAGTTCAAAAGCCATGGAACCTTTTTGGACCGAAGAATTCTTAACCGAGTTTCTAATGAAAAATGCGGACAAAAAATGTTCTTTTGGAACCTACGCATGCACCGGAAAACTGAAAAGAGCCCTTAAAGCCAATCACTTTACATATTATAAACGAAAAGGCTATCTCTGGAAAAGAAGTTCCACATTTGCGTGTCGAGGATAAACTATGAAGAACTGGGAAGAATTATTTGAAAAGAAAATTTCAGAAATTGCTACGGCGGAAGATCCGGCGCATGATTTGCTTCATTTTAAACGTGTGGTAAGAGTTGCCAAAGAAATTTGTGAAAAAGAAAATGGAAAGATGGAAATCGTTGTTCCGGCGGCGTGGCTTCATGATTTTGTGATCATTCCAAAGGATAGTCCCAAGAGATCTATGGCTTCGAGAATTTCGGCGGAAGAAGCCATTAAATATCTTGAATCTATTGGCTACCCAAAGGAATTTTATTCTGAGATTGCTCATGCAATTGCCTGCCATAGCTTTAGTGCCAATATTCCTTGTGAAACTCTTGAGGCAAAAATTGTCCAAGATGCAGATCGACTAGACGGTATCGGAGCCATTGGAATTGCGAGATGTTTTGCGACAGCAGGATTACTCAAAAGACCATTCTATAGTGACAAGGATCCTTTCTGTGAATCGCGAGCTCCAGAAGATAGAATATATACCATCGATCATTTCTATCAAAAATTATTTAAGACAGCCGAGATACTGCAAACTCAAGCTGGCAGAGAGCTTGGGAAAAAACGTGTCGAGGTTATGAAAAAGTACTTAAATGATTTAGCTTTGGAAATTAATTAAATGGGTGCCCGCGCGAGAATCCGTTTTCCGTGCTTACCATAGCCAAGGTTTAGCCTAGCTGCTTTTGCATTTTTTAGGCCATTTGATTTCTTAATTGAATAAGATCGATTACAATAGGATTTCGTAGACTCTAATTTCTGCGCCGTCGACTTCGGAGATGGACATTTTTATAAATTTTAGTCCTGCTTTTTCTAGAGTTTTTATTGAGCCAATGTTGCTAGGGATTGTAATTCCAAGAACGCGTTTTAATTTTAAAATATTTTTCGAATAATCTAAAACTCCAAGTGCTGCTTCAATTGCGTAACCTTTACCCCAAAATTCTGGAAGGTATGCAAAACCGATATCAGGATCTTCTTTTGGATCACGTTTAACGAGCCCGCAAGTTCCAATGGGAGTTTTATTTCTGAGTTCAACTGTAAAGAGTCCGTAACCGTTGGCTTCATAACTGGCAGTGTATTTAGATGCAATATGAACTTTAGCATCCTCAAGCGTTTTGATATTGCGATCACCAATGTTTTCGATAAATCCAGGAGAATTCATTAATTTTTTCATGAACTCAGCATCCGAATCATTTGTACGTCTAAAAATTAATCTTTCGGTTTCGAGAACTTTCATTGATCACTCTTAATTGGAAAGGCTCTAGTTTTCGAAATGTCTTTGATATCTACTAAAGCCATAAATAATCTGTCGAGGCCTAAGGCAATTCCTGCGGTAGGAGGGAATCCCGCTCTCAATGCGGTCATAAACTCCTCATCCACCGGAATCTCTTCGCCACTGCGATTTTTTCTGAAAGCAATTTCTTCTTTAAAACGTCTCAGCTGTTCTTCTGGGTCATTCAATTCGTGGAAGGCATTGGCGATTTCTAAACCCTTCCAGTAAAGTTCAAAACGATCTGCCCAACCATCAGGATTGATTCTCGCAAGAGCAGCTTGTGACGGTGGATAATTTTTTACAATTGTGGGAGCATCGTAGCCCAATGACAATTCAATTTTCTCTAAGAAGATTCTAAAGAAAATATCGTTCCAGCTGTCATCTTTACTGACTGAGATAGCAAGTTTCTTAGCTAAGTTTACCAACTCTTCTTTTGTAGTCTTTGGAGTCAGTTCAAATTCGCAGTGCTCTTGAAAAAGCTCTGCCACAGTTGTGATTTTTAGTAATCCGTGGCCCACAATAGGGTGGGGCCAATGAAGTTTTAAATAATTTAGAATTCCCTGAATGTCCTTCACCAGAGCATCAAAAGGTGAGTAAGCTCTGTACCATTCTAGCATCCAGAATTCGGGTTGGTGATGCTCGGAGACCTCGTTGTTTCTAAAGCAATTTTTGATTTCGTAAATGCGCGTCCAACCAGCAGAGATCAATTTTTTCATATGAAGTTCTGGGCTTGTTGGAAGATAGTATGTTTCTTTGGATTTATTAATTTTTAAATCTGTTTTGAAAAAATCCAAAAAAGGTTCTGTGCCAGGAGCTTTTAAAAGTGTTGGGGTATGAACTTCCGTAAAATCTAAAACCTCAAAAGTTTTTCTAATCAATTTTAAAAAATGCTGCCATTGTTTACTGCGTTTGAAATTAAAATTTTCTAGATAATAAGGTTCGTGCGATGGAGCCAACAATTGCAGAGAGTGCGCTCGGATTGTTTTTACACGAACTTCAAATCCTTCAACTTGGACTTCATTCCAATAACCTCTTACTAAAACATGATCACCCGTAGATAAAATCTCATCGTTGGGATATTTTTGTGAAAGTTTGCAATTGGAGCTAAAATCAAGAGTGAGGGTCTCGTCTTGGCTTTCGATAGAATAATGAACACCATTCTGGGCTTCGCCTTTAAAGATCCTGCCTGCGACCCAAAAATCATCAGTTTTTATTTTTTTTTCACCTGAATTGAGCTTTGCAAAATGCTTTAAAAAATCTCTAACTGTAAAGACTTTGAGCTCTAAAAAAGGGTATTGATTCCATTCTGATTTAAGGTATTGTTGTCTGGTGGTATTCATCTGTGTTGCATTGATACACAGGTATTCTGTGAGAGGCAAAATGTTTTCAAAGAGTTTTATAACTTTAGAGATCAAAGCACTATTGGCTATAGTTTTTTGCATTTTGTGCACTCCGAAGGCTTATGCTTACAGAAGCGAAGGGGTAGAAAGAATCAATCCCAACTTGGTGATGAAGCAGGCCGATAAAGAAGGTCTCGTGATCTCCGCTCATGAGCGCGCAGTTAAAAAAGATTTAGCAAAGCTCAAGCGAACTAATTCTAAAGAATTTGATAAAAAATTGGGACAAGGGCTAGAGAATTCCAGCCAGTTTCAAGGTTATCTACTGGAAATTAAAGAAGGTCTTCAAAACGTAGAGAAGGCAAAAAAAATCGCAAAAATTCAGCTCTTCAAAAAAGTTCAGTCGGATTGGAATATCATTAAAACCTCCGCCCTCAATACTCGAGTGGATAGCAGTTTTGCTTCTTACAAGAGCAAATTGAAAGCAGATCTTGATGGTCTTTATTATCTCAAGTTTGAAGAAGGTTATGTCTTTCAAGTGGGACAATGGGGATACGTTACTGTTTCTAAAAGCCTAAAGAACGTCAACTGGAGAGTGGAATTCAATTCTAAGTACGATAAAAACCAACTTGAAGAGGGTGCTGAAGATATTCAAATTCAAGAGGATGATGGAGCTTCGATGGAAGGATCTGAAATGGAGCCCGCGCCTGAGGAAGTGGAAGCACCTCCAAAGGCAAAGAGTCAGGGAGAATTCAATTAGTCGTCGTCTTCAGGTAAAGGTTTTCCCGCATTCACGTTGATTTCTTCTTTTAATTCTTTTCCGACTTTGAAAAATGGAAGTTTCTTTTGTTCAACTTCGATCACTTCGCCAGTTCTTGGATTTCTTCCTTTGTAAGCATCGTATTTACGATTTACAAAAGATCCGAATCCTCTGATTTCAATACGATCGCCTTTTTGTAGGGCTTCAACCATAGAATCGAAGATAGTATTCACTACGGTTTCTGCTTTGACCCTTGTGATTCCAGCTTTTTCTGAGATGAGATTGATAAGATCTGCTTTGGTCATGAAAATCCTTAAATGATTAGTTAATTCCTATGTTTAAGTCTGCCCCCGCGATTTTTGCATTTCAATGGGAATCGTAGACCTCGACCTAAATTTTTTGCTAAATAACGCTATGTTGCCACGAAAAGAGGCGTAGAAGCTTAATAGTGAGATCTATTGAGGATTTTCTTGTACGCGTCGATGGTTGTTTTCACCATTTTATCCGTGTCAAAAAGGTCTTTTACCTTTAATGAAGCTCTTTTTCCTATTTCTTGGGTGTTGAGCTGTCCACGGAAAATATCGAGAATCAATTGTGATAAAGTTTGAATATCTGCAGGACGAACCAAGAACCCTTCGATTCCATCTTCCACGATGGAAGAGATCGCGCTAGTTTCAGAACCGATAATGGTTTTCCCCTGGGACATTGCCACCAAAAGACTTGGCTCAAAGCCCGTCGATCTAGAACTCAGATTCACAAAAACTTGTCCGACCGAAATATAATCAAAAATTTGTTCGTCCGTAACAGCTCCGGTGAGAATCACTTTACTGCCGAGTGCGAGGCTGTAAACTTCATATTCCAATTGATGAAGAAGGGGGCCGTGACCCAAAATGATGAGTCTTGCATCGGGTTTTTTGATCGAAACTTTTTGAAAAGCCTTGAGAAGATTTTTGATGCTATCAATACTTGTCATATCCGAGATCGTCACCACGCATTGATTGTCTGAAGTCAGATTGTATTTGTGACTGATTTTTTCGATGGCCTGAATATCAATATCTGATTTGAATTGAACGCCGTATGGTACGGTGAACATTCTTGCATCCGGATAGTAGTAGTATCTTTCGAGCGCGATTCTTTCGGCAGGTGAAGAAACAAACACGGCATCGGCAGACTTTAGAACTTTGCGATCTGTGCCCCAATAAGTTCTTAAAAACTTATAAACCATGACAAAATCAGTTTTGAGCATATTGCTTAAACTCTCGCGCTTCATAGAAAGAATAGAAAACATTTGCGAGAGCTGCGTGCCGCGCACATCAAAGGCTGTAGCCAATTTATAAAGCTTTCTTCTGCGAGCGATGGGTGAGCCAGAGGAATCTAGGCTATGCACGATATGGAATCTGTTGAGTTTGTGAAGTTCGCTGAATTTCCGGCGAACTTCCGTCGGAAAATTGGTACGTCTCTGAAGCTTAGGATCAATGAAGTGGATTTGTACACCATCTTTGACCATCTCAAAAGTTGTAGGATTGGATTGAGAAGAAATCACCGTCACCTTGTGGCCCGCTTGCACCAAACCTTTGGCAATAGGAAATAAGAATCCATATTCCGAAGTTCTTTCAGAGAGCGGAAATTTGTATGAAGTCATACAAATGTTCAATTGATCTGGAATATTGCTTTTACGAAAAAATCCTAACATTTCTATATACTAAGAAAAAAGTGCTGAACATACAAGTGGTCTTGGGCGAAGTAGGATTTTTCCTTGGCCTAATGACCTTATTTCGTAATTTTGCAAATTTAATTTTGAGGGGACTTTGAGTTGATTTTCAAACATCACTCCGTGTACGGATTCATGCTGAAGTAAAGTTTCGGTGGCGATTTTCACGGCTTCGCTGCTGAAATCTGAAGGTGTAATGACTTCAAGGAGGTAGATTTTCTTTCTACCAGATTTAGAGCCAATCGCAAAGACATTGCCATTTTCGGTGTTTAAAATTCGGTAAGAAATTTTGATTGTAGTTTCAAAAATAGAGAGTTCTGCGTATTCCCTATCGTTACTTTCAATTTCGTTTACATTTGATCTAACTTGGCTTTTAAATTTATTTTTGGCTTTATTCAATCCATCGTTGTCACTTTGCCTTTGAAGTTCTTCCCTCAAGAGTTTTTCTTCGTAGTTAATTTCCGAAATGTACTTTTTAAAAAAATGAATTGTAAAAGTATGGTTGGTTTCTAACGAGTATTTCAAAGAAAATTCAGCGTAGGCATCCATATTGGATAGAGCACTTTCTTTACTTAAGATATGAGTACTTAAATATGTATTTTTCAAACTTCGGGCGCCTTCGATCAAATAATCATACTCATTCATGTTCTTTTTTCGAGCACTGGTCTGCATATCTTTCTTGAATTGCTGGTAAGCCTTTTCCAACTCATCACTGTTGTCGGGCGCAAAAATTTTAACATTTAATACCCCAGCGTTAGAAATATTCGGAACTCCAATTGGCTTCACCATGGCAGATAGAATTTCTCTTGTTGCGAGGTGATAATTGTCAAAGTATCTCATGCCTAAGAAGTTTTCAGTTCTTAAAAAATAAGCTCGAGCCTGGGACGTCAGTTTAACGATCTCTTCAAAGTATCGCCCTTGTGCAAAGCCTTGCTCTACAGAATATTTTGACTGTAGATGTTCTGCGACCAATTTTAAAGCTTGAAAAATTTTGTTATGCATCGATCTTGGAGCTAGATGTAGGTTATTTATAAATTCCTGGTAAACAAAGTCATGCTCGGGTGCATAGTTATTTTTCGCTTCAAAGCTATTTATAATATGGTTTGCACGTTTCTCAACTTTTCCTTTTAAAAAAAAATTAAATCTAGCTGGTATAAATTCCTGTTTAAAATAATAAGAATCTTTAGATTCTCGAGGTTCATCTGCAAAGCCAGAAATAGATATGATCTGCAATAAAGTAAGGACCGCTGCTAAGAGCGCTTTTTTATGCAAAAGTGTCGAGATTTTAGTCATTTTTTTGCCTTGGTAATCTGTAAATTCGCCTCAGTAATGTGACTAAACAATTATTGCAAGGACGATGCCTACTTCAGAAGCTCCATAAGCTTAGGTAAAATCTTGCGATTGGCCTCGGGGATTTCCATTTGGCCGAGGTCTTTGGGATCAATCCATTTGAGCTCGGTATGATGTTGGCTTTTGGGTTCGCCTTTCCAGAGTTGGACGTCAAAGAATAAAATTAAAATTGCGCGATCACCGTAGGAGTGAGTATGAGAATGTCTCAAGGCTCCGACTTCGGCTTCGATTCCGAGCTCTTCGTGGAGTTCTCTTTTCAGGGCTTGCTCTGGGTTTTCGCCCAATTCAATTTTTCCACCAGGAAATTCCCATTGACCAGCGAGGCTATGTCCTTCGGGTCTTTGACCTACGAGAACAAGACCATTTTTTCTGATAAAGCCAGTTGCAACGGGAATCCACGTTGGTCTTTTTTTGATCGTCATTTGTTTATCTTATAAAACTCAAGGCTATCTTGAAAGACTTTTTTAAAGAAAAAGGGACCTTCAAAGATAAGTGTTGAATAAACTTGCACAAGATCAGCGCCAATCGCTAAACGCTCGAAGACGTCCTCGGACGTCATAACGCCACCGACAGAGACGAGTAATTTATCTTTTTTATCTTTTCCGAGATGTTGAACTGTTGTTTTTAATAACAATTTTGATTTTTCTTTCAGAGGCAATCCAGAAACTCCGCCAGTTTGAGGAAATGGAGGGCAGTTTTCACGAGCAATTGTGGTATTTGTTAATATCCAGCCATCAACTCCGGCTTCCATACTCACATCCAGAATTTTTCTGAGTTCGTCTTCTGTCATGTCAGGAGAAAGTTTGAGAAGAATTGGAGTTGGAGTTCCAATGCTGGCATCACGATTTTCTTCGATGATGACGGATAAAAAATCTTGAAGCTTGTCCGGGCTTAAAAGAGATCTCAATTGAGGGGTGTTCGGGCTACTAATATTGATCACAAATACATCAGCAGAACCAGCGAGAGTTCTCACGAGTTTGACATAATCATCACAAGCTCTCTCCATTGGAGTGTCGCGATTTTTTCCAATGTTCACAAACACAGGAGTGAAATGAGGTTGCTTTAAGGAATGAAGTCTTTTCTTTACAATGTCTGCACCTTCACTCGGAAAACCGAGCTGGTTCCAAAGAGCTTTGGATTTTGTGTTGCGAGCCACGGTTTTACCAGGATTTTTCTTTTGATGATTTGGAGTAACGGTTCCAACTTCTACGAAGCCAACCCCCAGAGTCCAAAGCTCCTCAATGAGCTCAGCATTTTTATCAAAGCCTCCAGCAACGCCAAGGGGATTGGTAAAATCCAAACCCCTCCACGTGAAGGGCTTCCATGTGTAAGTGCGCATAGGGCTAATGCGCCCATATGCTTTTAGAAAAAATGGACTGAACTTATGACCAAGATTTGTCGGAAGAATGAGCCAAGGTTTGAGTCTTTCAAACCTTTTAATCATCGTGGGTATAGTCCTCTTAAGAGCATTGCTTTTTCTAATCTCTTAATCGCCACGCACATTGCCGCGGTTCTCATGTCCACATTATTGGTCTTTGAGAATTCCCAGACTCTATGGAATGCAGTCGTAATTTGTTGATGAAGTTTTTCGTTCACTTCGCCTTCACTCCAGAAGAATGAAGCCAATGATTGTACCCACTCAAAGTAAGAAACGATCACGCCGCCACCGTTGGCCAAAATATCTGGAACAATTGTTACGCCTTTTTTAGCAAGAATAACGTCTGCTTCTCCAGTACAAGGACCGTTGGCACCCTCAACAATCAATTTTGCTTGAATGCTGTTGGCGTTGTCCTTGTGAATCGCACCATCAAGCGCACTAGGTAAAAGAGCATCGCATTTAATTGAGAGAAGTTGTTCATTATTGATTTTTTCATGCGGCTGATCGAAACCATCAAAAGTTTTCTTGGCAAGATAATGTGTCCAAAGTTTTTTGATATCAAGGCCATTGGAATTTGCAATTGCACCTTGAACATCTGAAACTGCCACGATTTTTGCGCCTCTCTCGAATGCATAGAGTGCCGCATGTGAACCCACGTTACCGAAGCCTTGGACAGCAACAGTTGTTTGGTCCATTTTCTTTCCAAGATTTGTAAGGGCTTCTTGTAGACAGAATACAACTCCAAGACCCGTTGCGCCCATGCGACCGAGTGAACCACCGATTTCGATTGGTTTACCAGTGACAACACCGTTTACAGCGTAACCCGCTTGTTGTGAGTATGTGTCCATTAACCAAGCCATAGTTTGTCCATCGGTTCCAACATCTGGAGCTGGAATGTCTTTTTCTGGTCCGATGAATGGAGCGATTTCAGAAGTGTATCTACGAGTTAATGCCTGGAGTTCGTTGCGCGACATTTTGGTCGGATCACAAGTGATTCCACCTTTTGCTCCACCGAGTGGAAGCTGCAGAAGAGAGTTTTTGAAAGTCATAAGCATTGCAAGACCCGCAACCTCAGAAAGATTTACGCCTTGGTGATAACGAATCCCGCCTTTGAAGGGCCCAAGTGTTTGCGAGTGTTGTACGCGATATCCGTGGAATACTTTTACGGAGTGATCTTCTAATCGGATTGGAACACTAACGATCACAGCTCTTTTAGGTTTAACAAGTCTTTCTCGCACGTTTGGATCGAGGTTTACTTGTTCTGCTGCACGCTTAAAAATTTGTAATGTGTTTTGATATAAATGTCCGGCTATTAGCGATTCCATGATGTCCTCTTTGTAGGTTATAGATAGTTAGAGAGTTTCTCATATTTTAAATGGATGTCTATCTTTGTCATGAGTGGTCGGATCTCGAGCTTGCCATAAAGTGTCATTCACAATATTCTAACTTTAGAGAGAAACTTTAAAAGATGAAAAAGAATTTACTTATTCGTATGGATAAAATCGGGGACCTCGTTTTAACGCTTCCCGTGGACCAAGTTTTCGATCCTGAAGATCAAACTGTGTGGTTTATAACTCAGGGTCTAGAGTTCTTTCCTGAAAATGCGACTCCAAAAAGACAGTTTGTTAGTTTTAAAAAGCAGTTTAGCTGGTCAGAATTTAAGCGTATGGTATCTGAAATTAAGAAAATAAACCCCGACCGATCTGTCGTTTTTCATGCGCCATGGTGGGTCGGATTTGCAGTTTGGGTAGCATGCGTGCCTGTTCGAGTGGGCGTTCTGAGTAAAATTCATTCTTTTGTATTCTTTAATAAAGGGTTAAGGCAGAAAAGAAGTAAGGCTGAAAAGCACGAAGCTCACTATGGTTTGGAATTAGTTGAAGCCGCTTCTCAAAAAAAAATGGATTTCAAAAATTTAAAACCGCTTCAGCTCAACTCAACATTACCGAAAATAGGTCTTTCGCAGTGGGAAATTCAAAACATAGATTATGTGGTGGTTCATCCAGGAATGGCGGGATCAGCGCTCAATTGGCCGATTTCAAAGTACATTGAATTTATCAAAGAAATTTCTAAAACATACACTGTTGTAGTTACTGGGGGACCTAGTGATAAAAAATATGTCGACCCGATCAAAGAAGAATATCGAAATAATAATGGTGTTGTCTTTCCAGAAGGATCTTTAAAGCAACTCGCTCTTATACTTTCAAATGCAAAAGGTGTTTTGGCACCGAGTACAGGAGTATTGCATATAGCTGCGTCACTCGGCGTGCCTAGTTTGGGAATTTACAGCCCCATTGGCGTTGAACGCGCCATAAGGTGGGGACCACGAGGAATAAAGGCAGACAGTTTGACTCCTGAGATACAAAATAATAACTTCAATCGAAAAACAGTGATGGATACTTTATCTGTTGAGACGGTGTTAAATTCCTTTAGAAAAATTATGGCAAAGGTATAATATGAACTTAGAACAACATATTCAAAAATTTAAAAATAAAAAAATCTTAGTCGTAGGTGATATCGGCCTCGATGAATATGTGAACGGTTCTGTAAAAAGAATTTCACCTGAAGCACCAGTTCCAGTTGTAGAAGTGCACTCAGAAGAACAAAGACTTGGTCTTGCAACAAATGTTGCACAAAATATTCAAAGTTTGGGTGGAGTTGCGGTTTTAATATCTGTTGTTGGCCATGATTATGCTGGCGATCAATTGAGAAAGCTTTTGCGTGAAGCCAATGTTTCGGATCAATATCTTGTCACGGACAATTCAAGGCCAACGACAAAAAAATTAAGAGTAATGTCTGAGCATCATCACGTAGTGAGAGTGGATTACGAGCAAAAGAGGTTCTTGAGTTCCGACGTTGAGAAAAAAGTTTTAGAGATGGTTCAGAAGAATATTCCGGATTGCGAGGGCTTGATTCTTCAGGATTACGCGAAAGGTGTTTTTTCGGAAAAATTAATTCAAGAAATTATCAAGTCTGCGAAACAAAAAAATAAAAAAATCATCGTCGATCCTCATAGGAGTACTCCTGTCGAATACTATCGTGGATCAGATTTAATGACTCCAAATGCAGAAGAGGCAATCATTCTTTCCAAGATTCCCGCAGATGATTTGAGGGGAGTATCGAGTTCTTACAAGGAAGTTGGCGATGCGCTGATGAAGGCCATTGGATCCAAACAAATGGTAGTGACTCGGGGAAAAGAAGGCATGAGTTTTTTTGAAGATGGGAAATCTGATACCGTTCCAACGGTTGCGAGGGAAGTTTTCGATGTGACAGGGGCGGGAGATACCGTAGTGGCAGCCATGGCGTTAGCTTGGTGTTCGGGAGTTTCTCTCAGAGAAAGTTGCTTGATCGCAAATCATGCCGCGGGGGTAGTGGTGGCAAAAATTGGTTGCGCAACTTGTGATATCTCAGAGTTGAAAACGTCGTTTGCGAATAATCCTTCTTGATACTTTAAAGGAGTTACCTGTGTTTGAAGCATGCCTAATCATTGGACTCATTGTAGTTTATTTTCTTTTAATGTTCTTCTACCCGGAATGGGTAGGTATCACGGGCAAAGTCGCCAAGAAAAATGAAGAAGCCCACAAAAAAGGAACCAAAGCCGACGACGCCAAATTTTTTAAAGAATAAAAGGTGTAAAGCACATTTCCGTTTCGCAAGTGCGTTAAGTAGATGTTTTTTTCTCGAAGATCCAAGATTCGTAAGTTTTTCCTTCAAACTGAGTATCGCCAATAATTTTATATCCTAGATTCTGATACCATTTCACAAGATGTTCGGCTGGCTTCGCAGTGTCTAGCTGAATGCCATGATATCCATCGTAACTTGCAATTTCCTCAGCGAATTTCATGAGAGATGTGCCAATACCACTTTTCTTTAACTTAGTATGTACAGCTAACTTTCCAATGTACATTGTATGGAGATTTGTAAACCAATTTTCATCTCTGAGACTGACAGTTCCAATCAACTCTTTTTCTTCAAATACGACAAATACACGCCGACTTTGAATATGCTGTAAGGTCTCTTGGTCATCTTGATAGCTGGCAGTAAAGTTCCAGCCCTTATCAGAAAGCTCTTTGTAAGCAGAGTTTAGAAGTATTCGTAAGGCAGGGACATCGCTATCTAAGGCTCTACGAATCAGCAATTTTTTCGAATTGTGTGGTAGAAAAAAAATCTCTTTGCTCATGTTTTTAGTTGGTAATTATTCCAAAATATCATGATTTTTATCAGTTTTAATTTTGGTCGGTATTAAATTCGTATGTTTCTTCGATTCCTTTGCTTCCGTAGCTGTTGTCTTTAACCTTTAATACGTAACTGGTTTTCTCATTCATCTCTATTGCCTTCAAAGTAACAGCTCCCGAGTTATCTAAAGGAACATACATGCGACCATAATCAGATTCACTTCTTGAAAAAGTCTTTTCGAGGATCAGTTCATAAGTTTTCCCAAATATAGTAACATCAATAAAGTAATCATCGACTCCTTTTTTAGTAACTTCAACAGGGGTAAATTCAGGATCTGATAAATTTCTTTTTGCTATTCCTTTAAAAGAAGCGATCGCCTCGAATTCAAATTTTGGAGCCTCGCTTTCTCTTTCTGTAAAATTGAATCTCAGGGTTTCCTGTGCTTCTGCGTGAGAAACTAATGAGAATTCTTTTTCATTCATTCTAAGGTTTTCGTAGATAATGAGCTCACTGTATTGACTATCAATATATTTTCGTGTGGCGATGCCTGTTACTTTATCTGTAGTGGAACTTTGAAGATAAAAATCACTTGCACCTGAGTATCCTTTACCAGTGAGGATCGCTACCGAGATTTTTCTAGAATTAACAGATATCATTTCAAGGTAGATAGATTGGCCTTCAGAAGTTGTTTCATTCATGGTACCCGAAAAAAGAACGCTTTTGGTTTGAACATTAGTCATTGCAGCGAATGTGTGATCTTGAGTGATATTGCTGAATAGACTGCTGCAGATGCTAGCTTTGGCGAAGTGAGACCCTGATAAAATGCACGCCACGGTTATTACGGTTTTAAAGCAAATAATTTTTGACATGTTTTTTCCTCTTAAATCTTAAGACTATTTATAATCATCATATGCAGAATACACACCACTTCTATTGAAACACAGATTATTTATAGCTTTCTTAAAAGAGGGTGACCTAGAACTTTTACAAAAAACTTGTAAGTTTGTCTAATTTAACCCTCTCAAATGCCGTTCAGTTAAAGCCCTTTCAAAAAGCCAATTACAAATGCCAATATCCAGGCTGCACTCAAAACCATTTCCTGCAAATTGATCGTAGATTTCGATTTTTAGAAACTTTTTATGGCATAGATTTTGATGCTCTAGACACCTTTTTGTCTTTAAATCTAAATAAATCCACTTTTAGCTAGGCACACTACATGCTAAGTAAAAAGCTTATAAGAAGTTCGAGTTTGATAATATTGGAAATTAATCCAACAAACTTTAGGACGGTATCTATTAAACAAAGGATCGCTCAATTTGATAACTTTGGGAGTATTAAGCCAACAAATTTTCGAACGATATCAGAGAGTAAGAAGCGCTCCTCAAGTTAGACGTTTATTTTCATTTTATGGCTTCAGTGATTTATTCAGTTACGGGTATTTTTCAGCACCTTTGGTCCTATCCATCCTTCTTTTAACGTTACCAGTTCACTCTTCTAATTTTATTCTAAATCCTCTTGCAGCAGTCAAAAAGAATTATGTCCGAAGCTATACTTTTAAAATGTCCGAAGGAAGAGAAGTTCGTTATTATTTTTCTGATCAGGCTCAAGAGGGCTTCATGCAAACTAGAATTAATGGAATGCTTTTATCCCAGTCATCCAGCGAGCCACTGTTAGTCATGGTGGATTTCCACTTATCAGAAGAGGAAATTCGTAAGCTTAATTTGCCCCCTCATGTCAGGGTGATTCGTGCGGATCCCGTTTCGACTGCCATTCCCAGACAAACTAGAGAGGTTGATCATTATCGTAATAGGGAAGCCGTTTTTACATATGTTGATTCATTTTTGACCGACTCCATGAAGCAAGAATGGAAAAGTATTTCTTCTAAAGCATATCCGCAGTTTTTGTTGGCTTCCTACGATACAAGAGCGCCTATACCGCATGATTTTATTTGGCGATATCATAATATGACTAAGGCAGTCGGGGCTTTGGCAGCTATTGGACAAAAACAGAAGCCTCCCGTAGATGAAGAATATGAGCAATATAAAAAATCAGTCAAAAAAGAAATTAACTTTGATACAGAATCGCGAGAGTTGAGGCTGGCCTTTGAGGCGATAGACAATAATGCCAATGGCAAATTTATCATTCCTAATGAATTTGGAAATTATTTGCATTATCAGGGAGGAGCTAAGCTCGATCGATCAGCGGTAATTTCGGTAGGAACCTTGAGGTCATTTAATTTAGCTGCAGTTTTAAAAAGGGATTTGCTCATAGCTATGGACTACAGTGATGAGGTCCGTGAGTTCAACCTCATTTTGGCACAGCTCATTGCTAAGTACAGTCTCGCGGAATTCCTAAGTGTAATATTGGGTGGAAATCCAAATGAACTAAAAATTCAATCTAAAGATCAATTTATTAATCGAATTCAGCAATTGATGAATAGAGAACCTATAAGTTTTCAGGAAGATCCCTTAATTAAGAAATTTCATGAATTTTTTCCTAAGGGTAACGTCAGCGAAAATCAACAGTCGTTGTGGCTCATGTGGGTTTTCAGTTTGAGACAATATACTCAATCCGACAAATCTTGGCTGGCTACTTTTTTTTCCAACGAAGAAAATTATAATCATATTAAGAAAATGATTCTTGATAAAAGATTTTTGGTGGTGAGAGGAAGTTTGTCTGGAGATTTCTCAATGCCAAAAATCGCATTGTATCTAAAAGAAAATAAATATACGGTTTCTGAATTGGATGTATCAAATGCTATTGAGCATATTTCACAATTTTCAGGGGAAGCAGGGATTCGTGCTTTTCAAAGAAATATGCTGCAACTTCCGATTGCCAAAGGCTCGCGTGTGCTGATCACGGTAGACAAACGTTATGTCCAAGGTGGACAGTTTGCTGAATCTCCTCAATTGCAGAAGTGGATTTATTTAGCTCGATCCTTTCCCGAATTGGCTGATGATTTACAAAATGTGAGAGATCCAATGACTCTCAGTGAAAACCTCTCTTCTCGATTGAAAGTGTTAAGTTGCAAATCTATTTTTTTAGAATAAATGTAAAGTTTCGAGTGGAATCGGCCTGGAAGCATTAAATTGCATTAGAGATCCTAGCGCTCATGAATTCATAAAACTAATACAAATTGCTTGTCATTTTAAGGGTTTATTCGTAGAACCATGCCTTCGAATACGGCTGTTCCTAACTAGGCACGGCTCGGCTGTAATAAGCTAAAAGCGCCAGACAAAAACGTCGGATGCTCTGAAAGGAAATTTCAATGACTCTTGATACATCAACAAACACCACTGAGTTTAAACCATTCGTTCCAGAGCCGGAAGAAGAGGCGATCGTTTATGATCGCAAAAACTTTTTTGATCTTACTCTCGATCAATTAAAAGAAATTCTATCTAAATACGGCAAAGAGAAATTCCGGGCTCAACAAATTTATTCTTGGGTTTATCAAAAAGGCATTACAGATTTTGAACAGATGACGAATCTTTCAAAAGATTTAAGAGCTGAACTTCCTAAAATTTTAGAATTCAGAAAGTTGAATTTGCTTTCGCATTTAAAAAGTATCGATGGCACTCAGAAATTTTTATTTCAACTTCCGGCAACTGAAAAATATGCGCCACTTTCTTTTGAAGCGGTAATCATTCCTTCAAAAGATCGCCTTACACTTTGTGTTTCGAGCGAAGTGGGCTGTAATATGGCTTGCAAGTTTTGTTTTACAGGAAAACAAAAACTAAAGAGAAGATTATCTGCGGGCGATATCGTTTCTCAATTTATCCAAGCGGGTGAAAAATTAGAAGGCGACCAAATCCTTACAAATATCGTATTCATGGGAATGGGCGAGCCACTCGATAATGCTGAAGCGGTATTTAACTCTATCAAAATTTTAAACTCTCCTTGGGGCCGAAATTTCTCTAGAAAAAGAGTGACAGTTTCGACCTCAGGAATTGTTCCCAATATTAAATTGATTGCAGAAAGTGGTGCGCGTTTGGCGATAAGCCTGAACGCAACGACAGATGAAATGCGTGACGACATTATGCCAATCAACAAGCGTTATCCGCTGGCCGAACTTATTCAGGGTTGCCGAGAATATCAGCAGCAAACTGGCGATGATATTACATTTGAGTACGTATTACTTAAAGATTTAAACGACACTCTTGAGGATGCAAAGCGTATTAAGCAGCTAACGAAAGGCATTTCTTGCAAAATCAATTTAATTCCGTTTAATGAACATCCTGGTTCTGAGTTTAAGAGACCGGATCGAGTTAAGGTTTTGGATTTCCAAGAAGCCTTGATGAGAATGGGAATGCACGTGTTGATTCGCCGAACGATGGGTAGAGATATCTATGCCGCTTGCGGACAGCTCCAATCAGAATATGAAGGAAAACCAAAAAGATTAACTCCTGATGTGATGACATCACCAGCGTAAGATAAAAATAAGATACTGCTTCGAAGAAGCAGTATCGACCAGAAACCGGGGTAACGACAATGTCTGAGATTTTAGTAGTAGGAAGTTTAGCGTACGATTCAATTTCAACTCCCAAAGGCACAAAAGAAAAATGCCTTGGAGGATCTGCAAATTACTTTTCAGTGGTTGCTAGCCGCTACACTAAGATCAATATCGTAGGTGTTGTTGGCGAAGATTACGACGAGTCTAGCATTGAAATGTTAAGATCTCGCGGTGTTGATGTGTCTGGTATTGAAAAGAAAAAAGGGAGTACCTTTCACTGGGAAGGTAAATACAAAGACGATATGAATGAGGCGCAAACCCTTGCCACTCACTTGAATGTCTTTGAAACATTCGACCCTAAAGTTCCTGAGAAATTCAAATCTTCATCGGTTGTATTCTTAGCGAATATCGATCCAAAGTTACAATTGAAAGTTTTAGAACAAGCAAGCGCTCCAAAGATCGTTGCGGTAGATACGATGAATTTTTGGATCGAGACAAAGCTTGATGACCTTAAAAAAGTTTTAGCTAAAGCCAATATTATTTTTGTAAACAATACGGAAGCATTGATGCTCACTCGTAAGCCCAACGTCATGGCCGCAGCCAAGGCACTTTCAGAGATGGGACCGCAAGTGATTGTGGTCAAAAGAGGTGAGTACGGATCTGTGGTTTATTTCCAAAATCAATTCTTTGTGCTTCCCGCTTATCCACTTCTTGATATCACGGATCCAACGGGCGCAGGTGATACATTTGCCGCAGGATTTATGGGATACATTGCCAAGAACAATCTCGAGCTCACTTGGCCAAACCTTCGTCGAGCTTGCGTTGAAGGATCATTGGTTGCTTCTTACACGGTGGAGGACTTTGGTCTTAATAGAGTTCTTAAACTTAACGATCAAGACATCAAAACAAGATTTGAGAGCTTCTTAAAAGTAGTTCAGATCTAGTTTCCATACTAAGGTTCAGTCCAGAATGACACATTGAATACCAAAAAGGTACGGCGTACCTTCAGACATTCTCTTCTGTTTCCGATAATTTAACTAGAATGAGTGGAAAGACTAACAAAAAAACTAAAGATGATTTAGCAGATTTTTTCTTGGGAAACGATAAGGTAACTTCGTCTCAACAAAACACTACGGTTCTAAATCCATTGAAATCTGTTGAGCCAGATAAAACCTCTGTGCTTTCAGCAGAAGAAAAAACGAAATCCATTTCCATTCAGAAATCTAAGCTCACGGAACCTATAACAAAGCCAGAAGAGTACAAACCAAATCCTACTCGTGAAGTGACTCCGTCAGCTCCTAGAGAAAATTTCTTTAACAAAGACAATATTGATCCATCTCTATTCTCACTAGAGGCGGCGATCAAACAATCTGAATACCTAAGAATTGCTCAAGGAAAAGTAAAAAATCTTGAGAAACAAGTGGATGAATTAAAATCAGAAAATGAAACACTGTCTACTTCCGCAATCGTACTTCAAAAAAAGTACGATGAGCTTGCTCGCAAAATTGATATGAGCAAGATGGATCAAAAAGCTCAAGTCGATAATCTGAAAGATGAAAGTGTTTTAAAAGACAGAATCATTAATGAGCTCCAAAAAGAAAAAGATCAACTCCAAAGAAAGAACGACGAATTCCAATCTTTGATGAGCGAAAAGATCCAGCACGTGCGTGTTCGTGAAAGAGAACTACAAAATAGACTTGAAATTCTCCAGCACGAAGGTGACGTCGTCATTACAAATAAAGACGAAATGATCCTAGACCTCAAGAAACAAATGGATCAATTTCACTTTGAAATGGATAGTTATAAAGCTCAGGCCCGGGAATTGAATAATCATATTCAAAGTCAAAAGGAACAGATCAGAAGAAGTACTAAGGCTTTAAGACTAGCTCTTACTTTATTAGAAAATGAAGACATAGATGTGAGCGAAATAAAGAAAACAGGGACATAAGTACAAGATGAAGCAGCAGGATGTTTTAAAACATTTTATGGACGAATTCGAAATCTTAGAGAAGTTCGTTCTCCAAAGTAAAAGCCCTAAGCATTACACAGAAATTTTTAATTTTTTTGCGAATCAATTGCATTCTGAACAGGTTTTCTATTGGCTTGAAAAATCCAAAAAATTACCAGCAGATCCGGCAGCTAAAAAACCTAAGCAAAAGTTTCTGTCTCTACATAAGACCTCGCTAGAAGAATTTAATATATATAAAAAGAAATTCGAGACCATTGATTTCTCTAAAGCAAAGTTCCATATCGATGGAAAAAATCTTTTTCTAAAATTACCTTCCGATAAGTCGAATAGATATTATTGCTTTATGTTTAAGGGCTTTAGTGCAGATTTTGCAAATAACGAAATTCTTCGTTATTTCTTTATTCAAAGGCTTCATGGCCTAATGAACTTGATTGATAAGGTGGATGCAATTCAAGCTTTGAATTTTATTGATGATGTTACTGGATTATATAATCAAAGATATCTAAATATTTTATTGGATCAAGAAATTGAAAGATACAAGCGTTCAAATGTATCATTTAGCGTGCTCTTCATCGACGTGGACCATTTTAAATTAGTAAATGATAAGAATGGCCATATGGTTGGATCACAGATCTTAAAAGAGATCGGTGAGATTATAAAAAAGAGCGTAAGACTGGTGGATTTCTGTTTTAGATACGGCGGAGATGAATTTTTAACGATTTTGACCAACACTAATGCTGAGCAGGCGACAATTGTTGCAAATAGAATCTGTAAGAGTGTGCGTGAGACGCCATTCATCATGAATGGCAGCAAGGTGCAGGTGACTCTGAGCATTGGTGTGGCATGTTTCCCAGAGCATGCGCAAACAAAAGAAAAAATACTACAAGTTGCAGACGAGGCCATGTACTGTGGCAAGAACTTAAGCAGAAACATAGTTTATCTAGCAGGCTAGTGCTTTAGGAGCTTGCGAAGAAGTGGATCTCAGATGAGAAAAATCAAACTGATAGTGAGCGATCTGCATGTGGGTGCCGGAAAAGTTTTAGAAGATGGAAACATCAATTCTTTCGAAGAATTTTATTACGACGAGCGATTTGCAGAATTTCTTAATTATTACACGACAGGTGAATACGCCGATTGCGAAGCCGAGCTGATATTGAACGGTGATATCCTCAATCTTTTGCAAGTGGATTATCGCGGCCATTATCTTTCGGTCATTACAGAATCCATTACGGTAGAGACTGTGAAAAGAATCGTAGAAGGACATCCGATTTTTTTTAATGCCATTAAAAATTTCATTAAGAATGGAAAGAACACAATCACCTATGTTGTGGGTAACCACGATCAAGGAATGCTCTGGCCCCAAGCTAGAGAATATCTTAATCAAGCTTTAGGAACAAATGTTCGCTATAGAAATATCGTCTACTACTTTGATGGTGTGCATGTGGAGCATGGTCATATGCATGAACCTGCCAATAGAATTGACCCTAAGAAATTCTTTGTAAAAAAAGAATATCCTGAGCCCATTCTCAATTTGCCATTCGGATCATTTTTCTTTGTGGAATTTGTATTGAAAATCAAGCGTATCAATCCACACATTGATAAAGTAAGACCTTTTAAGGCCATGATAAGATGGGCGCTTCTGCAAGAGCCTAAGTTTACGATCATCACCATTGTGAAGTTATATAAATTTATGCTCGATGCAATTTTTTCTTCCGATCCAAGAAAGAGATTTTCTTGGAAACAAATCATTAAAATTTTCTTTGAGAGATCTATCTTTCCAGATTTGGATTTGGCTGCTAAAAAAATTCTAAAAGACGAACGTGTTCACACCGTGGTGTTTGGCCATAACCACGTTTATCGTTACAGACAGTGGTTGCGAGGTAAACAGTATTTCAATACGGGCACGTGGACCGAGCTCACATCACTCGATATGGGTTCACTGGGTAAACTCACAAAATTGACGTATGTACTTTTAGATTACCCAGAAGGAGCTCTACAGCCCTTTGCACGTTTAAAAGAGTGGCGAGGCTATCATCGTATCGAAGAAGACGTCGACGTATCGTAAATCCACACTAAAATATAGACTTTAATTCATTAGACAAATTGACAATTTTGGCAGTTTTCTGTTCTTATAGTGAGATATGTTCAAACTGTCAGAAAGCACTAGAAATGCCCCTGTGATAACCGCTTTTGAGACTCATTTCGATGAGGTCATTGCGGATAATCCAGGATTTATACGAATTCTGCATGATGCAGAATTGCTGAAATCTTCAAAAGAACGTGCAAAAGAAATCAAATCGCAATTTGATCATATGATCGTATTGGGGGTTGGTGGCAGTTCTCTGGGGGGCAAAGCCATTGCACAAGCTTTTGATTGCAAAGATAAGATTAGCTTTTTTGAAAATTTAGATTCTTATTCCTTCGATAGAGAAATCAAAAAGCTTAAAGACCTTAAGAAAATTCATTGGGTCGCAATTTCAAAAAGTGGCGGAACATTAGAAACACTCGCGCAACTGCAATTTGTTCATGAATTTTATCAAAAACAAAATTTAGATCTCACAAAACAAATGACAGTAGTTACTGAAACTGGAGGTCTACCATCTAATGGTTTATATAAATGGGCCGTAAATAATAAAATTCCAGTTCTTCAAATTCCAGAGGATGTAGGCGGAAGATTCTCAGTTCTCACTCCGGTGGGAATGTTTCCGGCAGCTTTTGCTGGACTTGAGGTCGATGGTTTTATTGATGGTGCAAAAGAAGCTTTGAAGAATAAAAAGTCTCTGGTCGAATTTTGTTCTCAAATTGCCACTTCTTTTGAAAAAAAAGAGTGGATTACAATTCTTTGGATTTACTCAGAATCTTTAAAAACGTTTGGTCTTTGGTTCCAGCAACTGTGGGCCGAGTCCTTAGCTAAGAAAAAAACATGGGATGGAAATCCTGCTCCCAGAGTAAGCACGCCTGTAATGATGTTAGGATCCAATGATCAGCATTCTATGCTTCAACAAGTGATGGACGGGGAGAAAGATAAATTCGTCATATTCATGAGATCTGATCGAGAAGAAAATTATGGTGATAAATTGGGCACAGTCTTTTTCAAAGATTTTAAATTCTTATTGAATGAGTCCATGGGAAAACTTTTTAAGGCCCAGGCCATTGGCACTCAAGCAGCTCTTAAGCAAGAAGGAATTGAATCTCTGACCATCCAATTAACAAAATTTGATGAAGAAGATTTAGGCTCCCTGTTCTTTTATTTTGAAATGGTAACGGCAATGCTCGGAAAGTATCACAATATCAATGCCTATGATCAGCCTGGAGTGGAGCTATCTAAACACCTCACACTCAACCAACTCAAGGTCTAGACACCTAAAGGACCAAAAGGTGCTTAGTCGCTTTTGGCGACTCACCTG
>JAZKEU010000020.1 GCA_040386775.1 Bdellovibrionota bacterium
AGCGACAGATTGTTTAAGTGATATTTCTAGATCGATATCTGATAAGTGTTTATAGGTCATGTGTTTCTCCTTTGAATAACGAAGAACATAACATATGTTTTTAGAATTCAATTTTTAACGATTTTAAAAATAGAAAATACAATTAGTAAAATGGATTTATGCATTCTTATTCGTCTCTCATTATAACGGCTGAATAAAAATATAAAAACTAAAGGAAAGAAAAAATAAATTCAACTCAAGCCTCCTAATCAATCAAGAAACTCGTCAAGAAATTTGTAAATAAATTCAAAAATATTTTTAAATAACGCAATTGCAACACATAAAGGTGCAGGGCACTTTTTGGGTTTTGACGCAATGACAGTGCGAAAAACTAGGGGGTACCTTTTGTAGTGCAAGCTGGGACTATGGGGTGCAAGAAAAAGTTTTGGAGTGCTTCGGAACTTCCATATCGATGTAGTGGCGGACCGATGTAATGAATTTTTTTGCGTTTGTGGGCTTTTGAATGCAGCCAATGGCTTTGCTTTCGGGTACAGACTTCAGTGAAGTGAGGAATACAACTGGAACATTTTTACTAACGTAAGGTTGATTTTTTTCCAGCTGAATTAGAAATTCAATTCCATCCATACCATCCATTTGCATATCTAACAGAATGAGATCGGGACTACTAATGTGTGATAAAAGTGTTAGTGCTTCAGCTCCACTTTCTGCTGTGAGAACCTCGTAGTGTTCTAATTCCAGCAAAGTTTTATGAAATTCAAGAATAGACCTGCAATCATCAATCAAAACTATAGACTGCTTGCGCAGATTAGGACTTGGCGAAAAAAATGGTCTGAGTGGCAATGCGGATAAATTTTCCATGTGATACCTGCTTCAATTATAACCCCTAAGTGACCAATCATATTGGATATAGGCATAACATGCCTCGCATGCATCAATGTCCAATGAATTGATATAGCGTTAAGATCATAATCCATCAAATCATCGGCGCAGCATCTGTCACAATTTTTGTTTAAATTTACCGTTAGAAAATGTGTTTATTACAGTCTTAGCTTGATGGATTTCTTTTTGAAGAAAATAAAAATGTATTAAAATGAGATTCCCTAATTTTAGAAAGTGTAGATGGTGATGACAGCTGTAAAGCGAATCGCAGCCTTCTAAAGCCTATTGTAGTTAGCTTGGCCCCTAGATTGCTTTATATGTTAGTGGGGGAATGTTTGAAAAATAAATTGATATATACATTTTTAGCTCTGCTATTTTTAGTTTTAAACTCTGCCTGTTCAGAGATTAAGCTTCAGTCTCCTGAGCCCGCTGTTAAAAATGTGAGAATTAAGGTAGCTAGCTACTGTCCAGAAGATGGACGCAGTCTTGTGAATGTTTTCTCTTTAAATCTTTCAAGTCAAACTGCTGCGGATAGAATTCTTTTAGATACGGATAGAGATGGCTTGGCTGATACCTTCGAGCAAACTGTATCAATACGAGATGAATACAATCTCTCTTATATATCTGCGGATGCGAATGGTGATGGTTACACAGATTTATTCAGTTATCAAATCGGTTATGATGTTGAAAACCAGCAAGCGTTAGCGGTTTGTGATGAACCAGATCTTGATACGGATAGAGATCTTCTCAAAGATTGCGAGGAAGCCATCGTGGGAACAGACTTCAGAGATCCAGATACAGATAAAGATGGAATTCCTGATGGTATTGAATTTCGATACAACTTGAACGCACTGGATGTTTTGGATTCAGGCCTTGATCACGATGGTGATGGAATGAACAATCTAGAAGAAGTTATGGCGAACAGCTTGATCTTTACCGATCATCGTACTCAGATATTAAAACACAAAGTGAATTACAGTGTTCAAGCTTTTCTCAATGAAGAGAACAAGCAGTGTTACGAGGTTCTCGTGAGTGATATTCCTCTCGTAGATGTGTCGAATGGAAATAAAATTCAATTGTATTTCTTAGAAACGGAAAACGTTCAAGGACAAGAACAAGTTTCATATTTAAGAGACGTTACGGTAATTTCGTCTCGAGGTTTCAGCTCAGGTCATTTGATTCAAGTTCCAGATGTACAAAATCAAACCATCATCGAAGAATTGAATTGATCTCTTTTGTCAGATCGTAAGATTCAATTTCAAATCAACCCAATTCATTAAATAAATCAGCATAACGAAATCCATTTAAGTTCTCTGTGTTCCAAAATGAGATTTCTAATTTTAGATCTAATTTTAATCCTAACTTTCCAAAATGTAGATAGTGACGACAGCTGTCCAACAATCTACGTCCTGTTAAATCCTATTGCAACTGACCAGGCATAAGCCTTGCTCTATAGAGGGTACGGGGATTTAACGCTTTAGGAATATGTAGACAAGGGGAATGGGCGATGAGAAACACAATTAAAATTCCAGCTAAAATTTCAGCATTAGTTGTAGCATTGTTGCTTCAAGTTGCATGTAGCGACATCAAATTATCTCCTCACCAAGCTGTAAACTACAGTACGAGTGCTTCGGGTATCAACTTCTGTACGACTCCTGCCAACACAATCAAATCTAATCTTAAGTTTATTTTCATCGTTGATAGATCTGGTTCTAATCAATTGAGATATGACACAACAAATCCTTCTATTACTTTTCCAGGCACGGATCCTACGGGTTCAAGAAGATTTGATGCGCTATTAAGATTCGTAGAAGGCTTCCAAAACGACGAATACATTCACTGGTCCATGATCAACTTCAATAGTGAGGCCAACGTTGCGCGTAGATTCACAAATGATAAAGATGCTTTCTACGATTTCGTTACCGATCAAAGAGACAGAACGGCTCAAATTGACTCAGGTTCTACAAACTATTTATCAGCTCTTGAGCATTTACAAAACATGATCGAACAAGATATCGCAGCTGCAAAAGAAGAGGAAGAGATCATCAGTTCTAATTATGTAGTGTTCTTCATCTCTGATGGTGAACCGATTGTTCAACAAGTTCTTCAAGACGCGGAAGAGATCTTGGGTCGTATCGAAACTGTAACTTCGTTTGAAGAAGAAGAAAAAGTATTCGTCGAAGGCATTCAAATCAATACGGCCTACTATTATGAAGATCCAGTTTCTGTAGGAGCAAGAGACCTATTGAACAATATGTCAATGACAGGTAACGGAGACTTCTTGGAGTTCGCTTCGGGCCAAGAAATCGACTTCTCAAGATTTGCAATACCAATTAGAATTTCAAGATTTGCCTTAAAAGAAATTTGGATCACAAATCCGAATACAATCTGGGAAGGCAATAGGCTGACGGCAGATTCTGATGCCGATGGTTTGTCGGACCTTAAAGAAGGAACATTGGGTTCAGACCGTATGGCTTATGATTCCGATGGTAACGGTGTTGGTGATGGTGTCGAATATAGAATTTCAGGCGATATCAGGCCTTGTTTGGGTGTCAATTGCTCTAGAGCAGGTGCTGATCCATTCACAACTTGTAGATCGTTAGCTACAGCTACTAACGTTTATCCTGATACAGATAAAGACTTCTTAAATGATTGTGAAGAAAAGCTTTTGGGTTCTGATAGAAGAGATCCAGACTCAAATCGTGACTACGTTCCAGATTGGATTGCGTTTGTAAATCAAATCCAATTGATTCAAGGAACTAGCGATCTTTTTACCGATCCGGATCAGGATGCTTTAACGAACTATCAAGAATTAAAGAGAAACTCACCACTCAGAGTTCATAACAGTCTGGTGGCAAACTTAGAATCACTTTCTTACTCAGGAAAAATGATTTCTACAGACCAAGTTCAAGATTGTTTCACTTACAGCATTCAAAAAATGCCAGTTCATTCGAACAACGACAAGGTCAGAGTGTTCTTGTTTGAGAATACAAAAAGTATCGATGAAAAAATAGTATTTAGAGTTGCGGAAAAACAAATTACTCCTTATGGGAACGTGAGCATACAAGAAGGGGAATTTAGATAAGAGTAAAGTGAGTTTCGAAGGGGAGACTCAAACGAGATTTTAGGGGGGAATATGAAATCTCAAAAAATATCAAAGCTATTATTCTGTCTAGCGCTGAGCTCGTTGCACTTGTTGTTATTAAGTGCTTGCGGAGAAGGTGCAAAGACATTGTCTAATGCCTCGGGCCTGGGTGCAGAAGACATCGACGATGGAATTGTGAACCAAGCGGCAAAGATCAATTGTGATCTTTATTTAAATGCCAACACCACTCCTTATAGAAAGCTCAGCACCATCAGCGGAGCAGACACGTTCACGGAAAATGCTAAAGAAACAAATTCAGTAAGATTTGATTGTAGCGGCACCCAAGATGAAGATTTAGTGGAGAGCTTACAATTTGCAATCGACACAGATTACCAACCTTCTGCTCCAAATTTCGTAGCAGTTGCTAGTGAAAGCTTTAGCTTGGACAATCTTCGAGTGGGCCGCCACCCTATGGCTCTTAAGGTTACAGACTCTCAAGGCAAAGAAAGAGTTAAGACTTTTACAACGGTAGTAGAATGTTTAGATGCTGAAACTCCCGTATTGAATACAGCGGGCGTTTCCATCACGGCAGGAAGTAAATTGAACTACTTTACTTACGCAATCAACCCAGCGTCAGTGTCTGGCGGTGAAGATTTCCAATTTGCATGGGACTTCAATGGTGATTACGTTATCGATCCCGTGAGCCTTGATAATCCAAACGAGATTTGGACTTCGAGTTCATCACTGAGTGATATTTATTCAATCTTTGTCACAGAAGGTGCTGAGAGCAGACAAATTTCTTTGAGAGTAAAAAACAATTGTGAAAAAGAAAGTTCTTATACGATTGAAGCGCAATTCCCAAGCTTCAACATCGCAAGAACGCCAGTGGCTTTGGCTGTAGAAAGAGGATACTTTTACTTACAAGCGGATGTTTCAGCAGTAAGTGCAGCTACTAATGATATTGAAGATCAAAGAAAAAATGGTGATGTGTTGATTACTCAGTATCCAGAAGATACAGATTTAAGAAGAATCGAGTGTGATTACAAGAAGACAACTTTAGCGGGTAATGCTGTGTTTTCAATGAAAGCCAACAACTACTACAAAGAAGGTTCTGAATTTTTACACGGATTAGAAATTCAAGTTCGTGATATTCAAGACAATGGCGGTTCGGCTCTTCAGTCCATCGCTAACGCGAATTTAGCAGTTGCAAAATATAGAGCCTCAGCGGCGGACGATGGTATCGTCAGTGAACTCTATGACAAAAATTCACAATGTTCGGTGGTGATTAGAATTAGACGTGATGTTCCGGTAGCTCCATGTGCAGCTGGCCAAACGTCGCAAGCACAAATTAATGCTCCAGCCGTAATTATCCTTGGAGAATATTCTTGTCCAAATTTGAGAGATTCAAATACGAATGAATCTGTGAAATTAGACAATGGTAAGTTCTTCTGTCAAGTTGCTCCGATCGACCAATGTGTAGGCGGCGGCGGCGGTGGTGGGACTCCTCCACCTGAGCAGTAAGCTCGGGCAAAGTCAGGAGCAGTAAGCTGCTCAGGCAATGATTCTCTAAAGTTTAGTTTGACCAGAGCTCTCGCTCTGGTCACAATTTGAGGAGTACGTTGAAATTCTCAGGGGGGAGATCAAATGAAAAAGATGTCCATTATATTTATAATCTTAGCAGCTGTTACGATTATATCGTTTCAGAACTGTTCAAAGCCTGTGAGTTTTTCGAGTTCTTCTTTAGTAGGTACGGAAGGAGATTCTGAAAATCCAGATATTCCGACTCCAGATGATATTATTCCAACTTGTGCGAATTCAACTTTGAAAACAAAAATCATCGATATTTCATACAGCTCAATCAATGACTGTAAATGGAGTAATTCTAGTTTGGGCAATTTAGGAAAAGTGAACGGTAAAATGCAAGCTCGTCATGAAGAATCCATCGATCTTGCAATTCCAGCTGGAGCAACTCTTTGTGATATGGAGTTGGATTTTCCAGAACAACCTTTCACATACGATGACCATGTGATCTTAACTCTAAATAATAGAATCGTCATGAACACGGGCAGTGATATGCACAAATACCTTACTCAAGACGGATCAGGATACATCTATGACTGGTCAAAGCTTGTGGGAAAAACTCAAGATGTGGGCGGAACGCATCTCTACTGCAATGGTGGATCGACTTGTAGTGTTCCAAATACAGAGCAAAATGGACAAATTCTTGTAGATATTCCCAAGAATACGATTCAACAAATTGTTACAATGGCACCACAATCAGTGAACCAAATTAAAATGATCACGACGGGTGATGATGATATTGGAGACTGTAACCACAGCGCGATTTCGTTCCAAGTAAGAGCGACCTACGTCGAGTAGGCTGCTGGAAATTAGTCTAGTATTTTCAATCGGTTATCCGCCATAGCTAACCGAAAACTTTATGTACAGGTGTCACATTTTTGGACCCTCAACTCGAAATAAATTCATCTAGGACGGCACAAACTTCGCAGTATTAGTTAGTAAATAAGAGTGGGGAGCCTATGAACAAAAATAACGGTACTACAGATCAGTCTAGCCAAAAAACTGAAAAGAATGTAAACAAAGTTATAAGACTTAAAACGCCAGGTACTAGGAGAGTACAGATGAAGCTAGAACTCAATGAGAAGAAGGCAGCCTTAACCGCATCCATTTTGTCGGTTGTTGCTCTTGCCACGTTCTTCAATCAGAAGATTGTGTCTCATTTTGATTCATCTAAGAGTTCAAGAACAATTGCCTCTATGAACGAACAAGCGGAATTTGAATTCCAATGGCAAAAAGATTTGGCTCTAAAACTTTCTGAAAAATCAAATCGTAAAGTGGCAAGCTACGGCGAGCAACCTTCGAAGCTTGACCAAATCCGTTTTGGAATACTCGAAGGAAAATACGCCTTTAGCTTTGATAACGAAAGAATTTCTGAAATCAAATTTCAAGAAACAGATTCCGCAGATCGCCCAAAGTACATTCCAAATGTAGAAAACTTTTTGATCGAAAATAAAGACGTTTTAGTTCCAAATGTGTCTCTGGTTAAAACAATTGAGTCAAAAGCTCAAGGTGAAGACAACGAGCAGACTTTAGAGCTCTTTGATGCTTCCAACAAAACCCTAGGCCGTGTGACTTATATTTCTGACAAATCCGGAAGACTCCGCTCAATGAAATTCCCAGCAATACAATAGTCTAGCTGGATCGACCGTTCATTTTTAGACTCAAAACCTATTGGATTTTTGCCGAAAAAGTAGGATGAAGAATTCCTATTTGACTCGTAGATTTGAAGAATCCTTTAAGAAAAATATCGAAGATCTGCCCTTGGCTTACGTGTGGGACAGGCTAGCAGCCTTTGTGGTGGACCTTATTATTGTGAGCTTTGTGGCGAACATCTTTTTGTCGCCCTTCAAAAAGAAAGTCCAAGCGGCAATTCTAAATGAGCACGATGGTGTGATCAATCTTTACGTATGCTGCATCATCTTGGGCGCTTCAGCGATATTTATTTTGTATCACACAGTTAGCATTTTCTTGTTCAAGAAAACCCTTGGTAAAAAAATATTCAATCTTGAGATAGCTCCGATTGTCCACGGGCAGCCATTTACAATTATGAATTCTTTGGTGAGAGCAATCTCGCTTTATTTTTCTATTCTACTTTTCTTTTTCCCACTTCTCGAAGTTTTCTCAAATCGCTTACGTCGTCCGATGCACGATCGTCTTGCAGATTCTTATGTGAAGGGGATTGCAAAAGTGGGACAATCTCCATCGATTGTTGAAAGACTATGGGTGAGATTAATATATGTGATTGTTGTGGCTAACCTTGGTGTTGTTGCGGCTGCGCAATTTTTCTTTTTCAGACAAGACATTGAGAATTTAAGCGAGTTTGTGACTCAGCCAGAATATCTTTGTGATGCTGTAACGGAGGCTAAGGAAGACTGGCCAAAGACAGATAAAGTCTCAAGACTTGATATTGCGCTCACGCTTTATGGTACGGACAATGTGAGTGAGGAGTGCCTTGAAAAAGAGGCTCAAAGAGCAATCAGTTATGGTGAAGAGTTAGATAAGGCTTATTTAGCGAAAGCTTTTGTTTACGAACATGATACAAAATTCTCAGACAAATATCTTAAAAAGGTTTGCGAATTGGATTCCAAAGGTGATGCGTGTTTACTCACAAATATCATTACAGCGTGGTCAGAGAAAGATTGGAAGAGTGCTGATATTATCTTAGAGAGCCAGAAATTTAAAAGCCCGTTTATGAAAGTGTGGGCAATTAAACATTACGACAAAACTCAAAAGTATGACCAGTTGCTGGCTTTGATGGATTCACTGTGGCCCAATAAATCTCTCAATGATTTTATAGGAAAATATAAAACTCTTACGCTATGGAAAGTCGATAAGACTGCTGAGTCTAAAGAATTGTTCCAAAGCACTTATGGATACTTACCGGAATCTAAAAAGACTTCGTTTTTGTCTGACGTGTGTAATCTAGAAATAGAGAGAGGCTGTTCTACGGAAGAATTTAATGGTTGTAAGCTTCTTGTAAATAAAATGAAAACTGAGTCCAGTGAGTACATTCAAGAAGAAACTCTCCTCACTTACATCAAGACGAATAAGTGTGGAATGATAAATGTAGATGATATTATCTCAGAATTTAAAATCGTAATTGACGATCCGAGGATTCAAATGTACTTGGCTGCAGTGAAAGCTCAAAATATGGGTAAAAACACCGTAGCTGAACAAATCTACAAAAATATTCTTAAAGGTTCTTCAGCTTCATCTTTTTTGAGCTATGAAGTGAGATCAAATCTTATCGAAACCGCAGCTGGAGATAAGGATCTTACAGAGCAAATGCACTGGTGGTTAACAACAGACGCCGCCGGATCTTATCATCAGCAGTTGGGTGTAAAATTTTTAAAGGCACTGTCGGAAAAGAAAAAGTGGGAAATGGCAGAGCCAGTTGCCCAAAAACTTTTAAGTTCAAGCTTTAAATCAAAAGAGCAAAGCGAGCTCATGGCTGTAGCGTTCTATAATTTAAAGAAATATTCAGTGGCTAAGAAAATCATCCAGTCCTTAGAAAATGCTATGAAGAAAAATGATCAGTACAGAGCTATCGCGTCCCAAGGTGATTTTGAAGAAGTGAGAAAAGAATTATTAAATTTATCCAATGAAGAGGCTAAATGATTCTTCCATTTTTTCATGGTATTCCAACGTTTCGGTCTCTGATAACATGGTGTTTGTTATTTACGAATGTCGTTTTTTATTTTTCCTATTCAGAAGAGCAGAACAAACACGAAGAGGCCATGAATAAAATTTATAAAGATGATTTTTATATTCAAGGACAAGGAAATGTATTTGCACAAATCATTGATAGTTACCCTCAAGAGTCTAGCGACCTATTGAATTCAATTGCTTACAAGGCTAGAATTGGAAATTCAGAGAGTCAATTGACCTTAGGGCAATTGGCATTTAGAAGTTCATTCTTTAAAAAATATTCTTTAAAGCAAGAATTCGTAGGGGATGAAATCCAGTATGATTATTGGAAAGAAACCTATGAAAAAATGATGAGAGATCAAAAAGAAGATCCGTCTTACATTATGGGTCTTACAAAAACCCATTCTTCAATCTTTAGTCAGATTTCTTATCAATTTGCACACGGTGGAATTTTACATTTGGCTTCAAATCTTTGGTTCCTTTTGATTTTTGGAAGTTTTATCGAAAGACTGTGGGGATCACTCTATTTCTTAGGTTTTTATTTGTTCTCAGGAATTATGGCTGCACAGGTATTCACATTGCTCTCTGGTGCATCCGAAGCACCACTCATTGGTGCGAGTGGTTCCATCAGTGGGCTGATGGGGCTTGTGCTCGTCTTATTCTGGAATAAAAAAATCAATTGCTTCTATTGGGTATTACCAAAAATTGGCTACCATGGATTTAAAAAATTTCCAGCGTGGGTGGTGTTGATTGTTTGGATCTCCTCCGACATCGCAGGATATTTGGGAACCATGGAAGAATTTGGAGGTGTGGCACACGCGGCCCACCTCGGAGGATTTGGTTTTGGAGCATTGATCGGAGTCGTCCTAAGACTTATTCAGTCGGAGCGAAACCTCTTCGCATCGTATTCTCAGTAACTACACGTGGTTCCATGAATTGCTTTAAATAATCCGGACCCCCAGTCTTACTGCCAACACCAGTCATTTTGAATCCACCAAAGGGATGTCTTTCCACCATCGCACCTGTGATGGTTCTATTGATGTAGAGGTTACCCACTTCGAATTCATTTTTAATTTTCTCGATATTTGCAGGACTTCTTGAGAACAAGCCGCCGGTCAATCCATACTCTGTGTCGTTTGCAATTTTTAATGCATCGTCAATGTCTTTGGCTTTGATTACGGCAAGAACTGGCCCAAAGATTTCATTTTGTGCTAAGCTACTCTTAGGATCGACATCTGCAAAAATTGTCGGTGGCACGAAGTAGCCTTCACTCGGCACTTTAGATTGGAAAATCATTTTAGAAGATTTTTTTGCGTCTTCAATAGTTCTTAGAATTCTTTCGTATGCTTCTTTGTCAATGACAGGGCCTACAAAACATTGTGGATCTTCCGGCGGAAGAACTTTAATGCTCCCCGCAGCCTCTACTAATCTTCCTAAAAATCTTTCGTAGACATCTTCGAGAACAATCACCCGACTCAGAGCCGAACATTTTTGTCCTTGGAATCCAAATGCCGAATAAATTGCGGCGCTCACAGCTTCATCAAGATCTGCATCGGAATCTATAATCATTGCATTTTTTCCGCCCATTTCAATAATGCATTTCTTAATTCCCTTTTGACCCGGAAGAACTACGGATGATTTTTTCAAAATATCCAAGCCCACTGCTTTTGAACCCGTGAATGCAATGATTTCCACTTTTGGATGAGCCGTTAAGAATGGCCCGATCTCTTCACCCACTCCGGGTAAGAAACTCACCACATCTTTTGGAAATCCTGCTTCAACGATCATCTCCATTAACTTTGCAGCGATCAGTGAACTCTGCTCCGCGGGTTTCATGACAACTGTATTTCCAGTTACAAGGCCAGCAGCTACCATTCCAGATAAGATCGCAAGAGGGAAGTTCCAAGGAGCAATCACGAGGCAAACGCCGCGCGGTTGGTAGTGATAGAGGCTAAGCTCTCCTGCGACATGGCCTGCGCGCGATGGCTTTGCCAATTCTCGCATATGGCGAGCATAGTATCTGCAAAAATCGATAGCTTCAGTGATATCGCCGTCAGCTTCGATCCAAGGCTTTCCCGTTTCAAGAACTTCGATAGCGTTCAATTCAAATCTACGTTTAAGCATAATGTTTGCTAATTTATCTACAAGGTCGGCTCTAGTGGCGATCGGAGTCTTTGACCAAGCAGGGTAAGCATTGTGCGCTGTCGTTAATGCAAGTTCAGCTTGTTCCTGAGTAGCGGCGTAGAATTGCGCCAGCGTATCGCTAGGATGGGCAGGGTTGATACTAGTGATGGTGTTTGAAGTTTTAATTTCTTTCCCGTTAATAACGATCGGATAAGTTTTTACTTTAGAATTATTAGAAGAATTACTAGACGCAGCTTTAACCTTCTTAATTTCTGCAAGCATTTGATCGCGATTATTTTTTGCAGTGAAGTCTAAAAGTGGTTCGTTGTAAAAACCATCTTTTGTGCGCACTGATGGCGTCGTTTCTAAGTTTTCATGAGGAGAAGATAGCAATGCCTCTGTGGAAACATTGTCTGCAAATTTTGATTTTAAGAAGGATTCATTAGAAGTATTTTCTAATAATCTTCGTACGAGATAAGCCATTCCTGGGATGAGTTCTCCTACCGGAGCGTATTCACGCACACGATAACCCATGCGCACTAGAGATTTTTTAATCGGCTCAGCCATTCCGTAAAGCATTTGAATTTCAAAAGCATTTTTAGGAAGATTGAATTTTTGTGCCATCACGATAGCTGCAGCCACAGATCTTACGTTGTGTGAGCCAAATGCTGCTTTGATGTAGCTGTGGTTTTTTAAAAGTGTTTCTGTGCAGTTTTCATAGTTAGCATCAGATTCTTTTTTATTTGTGTAAACTGGGATTGGCCAATGTCTTTGATCCGAAATGATTGTTTCGAAATCCCAGTAAGCACCTTTTACAAGCCTCACGGTGAAAGGAACACCACGCTTCTTTGCAAACTCACAAAGCATTTTTATATCGTCATGAGAATCTCTCAAGTAAGCTTGAATCACAATTCCCCAGTGAGGATAGTTTTTATATTCAGCCTTCATGAGCATTCTCTTGAAAACATCGAGAGTTAAATCTTTAAGATCATAATTTTCCATGTCCAAATTGATAAACACATTGTTCTTTATTGCAGTTTGGAAAATAGGATCAAGTCTCTCACAAAGAATCTGTGCTGACTCTTCCCAGGCTTGAGTTTTGATTTGTGAGTAAAGTGAGCTGAGTTTTACAGAAACATTTACTTTTGGAATGGCTCCCCACTGATCAGAATCAAGCTGTGGTTCCGGCGCCCAATTCAGGGTGTCTTTTGCCAGCCATTCGATCAAATCCAAATATCTTTTTTGGTATTCTTGAGCTTCTTTTTCCGAAAGTGTTGCTTCGCCCAAGATATCCGCAGTGAAACCTAATTTTTGTTTTCTAGCTTTTTTCAAAACGGTGAGAGCCTCTTCTGGGTTCTCACCAGTGATGAACATCTTTGCCATTTCGGTAACGTTCTTTTTGATAGCGCCGGATAATAATCCTGGAGCTAGAGATCCTAAGCCTAGACCAAATCCAAAAATTTTTGGAAGATCGCCATTTTCATCAGAAAAGTATTCTTTCAGATGCTTTGTCACTTCAGAGCTTGAGTTCAAGTAGGGAAGTACATCCACGAAGCGAAACATTTTTATTTTAAAATCTTGGTTCTTCATCGACCAGTCCATGATTCTTCCGTACCACCAGTCCTTGTTAAAAATACTTTGGCTTTCGTCTTCCATGGCTTGGAAAATGTTCTTTCCAGTTTCGATAATTTCTTTGTTGATTTCATTTAGCATAGGTCACCTATAATCCGCGTCATTTTTAGTCATTATTAAAATGTAAATTTAGGTCTGGATATTACCTGTCTAGCCCCGTCAATCAACTCTCTTTTGGGGTGACCAACGCACTGTTCAATACCTAGGACTAGAGTTAGTGCCGGATTTTTAGGATAAAGCTATGAGTTTATTGACCTTTTTTGCAGTGGCCCTGAAAATCTATAGATGACTCAATCAACTATAGATTTTCTACTCAATAACAACGTAACAATCATCCAAGTCGTCTTTGGGATCATCTTTCTACTGGTGGTTTTTGTAATCCTTAGATCTTTCAAAGAAGACAAAACTCAAGCCACAGCTCCTGCACCTACGACATCAAAGTCTCGCAGAGAAGAATTCCAAGCCGAAAAAATTGCTGAAGAGAAGAAAGCTTCAAGCGAAGTTCCGCCGAATTTTCCAAAAGAAGAGAGTCCGTTGGATGATATCGATAATCTGGATGATCTTATGGGCGCAGATGCGACTCAAAGCCAAATCGATCAAACACTTTCTACGGCGGCGACACCTTCAGCCGCTATGCCACAATCGGCTCCTGCGGCAGCGCAGAATGGTGAGCTTGCCATGGCATTGAGTGAAAAAGAAAAAGTAATCTCAGATCTAAAAAATGAAATCAATGCTCTTAAAGAAAAACCGCAACCACAAGGTGATACGGCTGGCCTTGAGGCAAAAGTCAAAGAACTTTCTGAAAAATTATCAGAATATGAAATCATTGAAGATGATATCGCAAACTTATCTTTCTATAAAAGTGAAAATGCTAAACTCAAAAATGAATTAGAAAAACTAAAAGGCGCAACGGGCGCAGCTGTGGATGCGGCACTAACGGCAGAAGCCAATCCTCCAGCTAAGCCGATCCCTCCTACAATTACAGAACCAGTG
>JAZKEU010000021.1 GCA_040386775.1 Bdellovibrionota bacterium
TGCTCTTTTGGATCTAAAAACATAATTTCTCCAAAGGTGAGCCGCACCTTTTCCAAACGTTTGCGTCATTTGACGCAAATCTGTGGAAAAGGTGCGGCTCACCTTTATCTTGCGTAGTCTACGGCTCTTACTTCGCGAACTACGGTTACTTTGATTTGTCCTGGGTAGTTCATTTCTCTTTCGATTTTGCGGGCGATGTCGCGGCTGAGCAACAACGACTGTTCATCGGTTACTTTTCCGCCTTCCACAAGAACTCGGATCTCACGGCCTGCTTGAAGAGCAAATGTTCGGATGACGCCATCAAAGCTATTACCAATGCTTTCTAGATCTTCTAGTCTTCTCACATAAGTTTCGTTGGTTTGTTTACGAGCACCTGGTCTTGCGGATGACAATGCATCAGCCGCTTGTACTAAATGTGCAATCACAGTCTTTGGCTGTTCATCTTCATGATGGGCTCTGATTGCGTGTACGATTCTTTCAGCTTCACCATGTTTTTTTGCAAATTCTGCACCGATGATTGCGTGGGATCCTTCGATAGAATGATCTAGAGCCTTACCGATATCGTGTAATAAACCTGCGCGTTGTGCGGCTTTTATATCAGCACCGATTTCTGCCGCCATCATTCCTGCAAGGAATCCAACCTCGATAGAATGTGTGTAGTTATTTTGTGTGTATGAAGTTCTGTATTTTAAACTTCCTAAAAGTTTTAAAATCTCTGGATGAACCCCTACTACCCCCAATTCAAAACAAGCTTTCTCACCGTCTTCTTTGATGGATTTAAATAATTGTTCTTTTGTTTTTTGCACAACTTCTTCAATACGAGCCGGATGTACTCTGCCGTCTTCTAGTAATGTTTCGATTGTACGTCTTGCGATTTCTCTTCTTACTGGGTCAAAAGATGAAATGACCACGGCTTCTGGAGTCTCATCAACGATCAGATCCACACCACAAGCGGCCTCAAGAGCTCTGATGTTACGGCCTTCTTTACCGATAATTCTTCCCTTCATCTCGTCTGTTGGTAGCGCCAGAACGTTGACCGTTCTTTCTGCTGCGTATTCACCAGAGTATCTGGCCATAGCAAGAGAGATGATTTTTTTAGCTTTTTTCTCTGCTTCTAATTTTGCTTCGTTCTCAATCACTTGAGCTTTTTTAGCGGCATCGATTTCAGCTTCGTGTCTCACCGAGTTTACTAATTCTTCCTTAGCTTCGCTGGCAGAGTATTTTGAAACTGTTTCCAATTTGTGTTGAAGGTCTTTAAGGTTGTCTTCAAGTCTAACTTCTTTTTCTTTTAATTTTTTTTCTAAAGTATCAACTTCTTGAGCGCGGCTTTGAGTTTGGCTCAATTTTTCTTTGTACTCTTTCTCCACGGTACTCAGTTTTTGATCCATGTTTCTTTCTTTGTCTTTGAGAGATCTTTCCGTATTGGCGATTTGATCTTTTTGACGTTTCAAATCGGTTTCAGTGTTTTTTCTCATTTGGATTTCTAGATCTTTGGCTTTTTGCTTAGCGGCACCTTCGATTCTTTGAGCTTCGAATTGCGCTTTACTTAAAAGACGATCTGCTTCCGACTTTGCCTTCTTATTTTTGTTGCCTTCAGCGATACGACGACCGATCACAAATATTGCGAAACCAACGATCATACCAACGAAAACATAAATTGCTTCCATCATAAAACTTTCCTTTCTTGAGTCTTTACACCCGACATCTTACTTTCATTGATAGTAAAAATGTCCTTTTCCGTAACAATAACGTCGACTGGGATATCGTGTTCTGAACTGGGTAAAGATTCGGTAATTTGAACAGAGTAGGCCACTCCAACTTTAATGCCTGAATAATTCTTAAGAGTTTTGTCGTAAAAGGCTTTCCCGGAGCCTAGACGCTGTCCCTTAAGATCAAATGCGATTCCTGGCAAAAGAATACCCTCGATATCCGAGAGTTCGATTCTTTTGGTCTGCCGGATTACTTCCTGTGAAGGCTCCTCAATCTGATATTGATTGAGAGACCATTTTTGATTTTCGTTTGAGTAAAAACTCAACACTTCGCCATCCACAACAGGGTAACACCATGAGATGTCGACCTTAAGAGAAACTGCTGCTGGATTGGCTTCTGATTTAAAAGCACGGTAAGTCGCCCAATATTTATTGGACTTCTTAGGCAGTACTTTTAATAAATTTTCGGCTATTAGATTGCCCGCTAGACCATGAGATGGGTCTTTAGATTGCGCACAGAATTCTTCACGCTTAGCTTTGAAGAGCTGTCTCAGATTATTCTTATTTTCAATACTTTCAAAATTTTTCAAAATTATCTAACCTTTGCCCGGCCTAAAATATTTTAGGTTTCAGGGGCAAACACGGCTAGTCGACTTGAACTAAGTAATCTTAGTGATCGAGTCCTAGCTGTGGTGTACGGCTAGACTCTAAGTTGGCGAGGATTTCCTGAGCTTTAATTTCAACATCCGAAAGTTCATTCAATGCTTTTTTCTTAAACACGAGCTGTTCTTCGGCTAAATTTAAACATGCCAGTATGGCTGCTGTTTGTAATGAATCTGTTTTAGTTAAAGTTAAAGATTGCTGAATTTTATTATTAACAAATTGAACAAGCTGTTGAACGGTCTCTTCCGAATGAGAAGATTTTAAACGTAAAGAGATACCACCGATTTCAACTTCATAAACATTATGTTGTGCTTTATTTTCAATTGCCAAAGCTTTCATACTCCCGCACCAATTATCAATTGTTTCCTTACGTTTTATAAGCAACAAAAGATTAGGGTCTAACCTAATAATAATTCTCGCAAATTTCCGAATTTTCGTCAATTGAAAAGCTATCGATAGAAGCTAATTCTTTGCTTGGTCCGATATCGCGTAGGCATGGTTCACCAAAAGTCCAGTTATCCGCCTGAAATCACTCAATAGATCCATATGAATAGAGCTCGTGTTGATACTCTCTTGAAGTCCCTTTTTAAGACGCTCGATGTGAGATTCTTTGAATTGTTTTTCAAGCTTTCTTAACTCTCTTTTTTTAGTGATAACGCGGTTAGCAAGGTCCCGGTCTTGAAGATGGAAGCATGTCAAAGACATCGTAGCGATCTCCATCACCACTTTATGCATTTCATTGATCTCTCTCCAACCCTCTTCACTGAATTGAAGCTTTAATGCATGTTTTTTGCGCGCTAGTTCCATGATCGAATTGTCGATCACATCGCCCGCACTTTCCAAATCACTGATATAAGTAATAAGGTTCATGTTTTCTTCGCCCAGCTCACCCGATGGTGTTGAAAGTTTGGCCAAAAAGAGTTTGATTTCTCTTTGAAGCATATCCACTTGATTATCACGGTTACGAATACTTTCAATCAGCTCGGGGTCCTCTTGCTTAAATAGATCCTTACATTCTTTTAGCATACTGATGACGATATCGCCCATTCTTAGAGCTTCTCTTCTCGCTTGTGCAAAAGCCAATTCTGTATGCTGGTAAGTTTCCAAATTCAAATACTCTGGACCGAACTCTTTTTCTTGCGCTGTTCTTGGAAAAAGCTTTTCGATGATTTTGGCACCTTGATCTATCAACGGATAGAACATGATTGCAGATATAATATTTAAAATTGTGTGCGCATTCGCAACATCACGTACAATAGAATCAGACGTTGGCATATATTGCGAAATCACGGCATCCGTTAAAATATAATAAATTGTAAATGGAATGATCTTATAGAAAAAGTGTGCCCACGCCACCTGTCTACCGACGTAATTTGACCCTATAGAGGCAATGAGGGCCGTCGCCGTGGTCCCAATATTTGCACCGTAAATCATATAAAGAATTTCTGTAAAACTAAAAATTCCTGAGCTACCCAAGCTCATCGCAAAACCCAACGTCACGGCACTACTTTGGAAGACTGCCGAGAGGACTGCTGATAAAGCTAAAATATAAAAAACGTTTTGCTTAAGATTAGTAAATACTTCCATCATGAAGTCGTACTTCTTAATAATCTCTGTTCCCTGCCCCATCATATCGAGACCTATAAACAAAAGACCAAAGCCAACAACAACACCAGCCAAGCTTTTTGGAATGCGTTTTTTAGATGCAAAATAAAAAATAAAACCGAAAATAAAAATAGGAAGTCCATACTCTGAAATATGAAATGACATGATCTGAACAGTGAACGTCGTACCGATAGCCGTGCCCACGATCAAACCCATCACTTGCGACAATGTCACCACTTGAGCTGAGCCCAATCCCACAAGCATGCTGGTTACTGCGCCTGAGCTTTGTAAGAAGATCGTGAGCGCAACACCTACGAAAATTGCTAAATACTTTCTGCCTGAGATTTTTTTGAAAAGATCTTGAATACGATTTGCTGCTAATTTTTGCAGTTGCTCGCTCACGAGACTCAGACCATACATAAAGAATGCAAGGCCTCCGAATATTAAAGCAACCGCTGAATGATTTTCCCAATTCATTCTTTCAGTCTTGCATTGTTTGGGACGTTGATCAAGGTCCTCGTTTGCTTTTAAAAGATTAAATTTCTTTTAGCGGGATACGCCTTCCGGGCTTCTCCTCTCAGGCATGAGTACATGCCTTCGCCCCATCCATGGGGACGGAAAATCCCGCTAAAAGAAATTTAATCTTCTAAATGCTTGCGACGATCTTAGAAAAAATAAAATACGGAAAAATAAAACTTATAAATTGTAGATTGATTGGGGGTTAATTTTTTAGGAGTTGGGTTTGAGTGATTTCTTTTTCGGCGTATACGTTCGGTACTAAGAGGAGGTCGGTTTTTCTATTTAGACCTTCTATGCTGAATTTTACGTAATATGATTCGTTGGCTTTTACTGGAAATTTTATTTTTAGCCCTTTCCAAGGAAGAGGTCTGCCGAAGGCGCTGTCTTTGTAATAAACTGTGGCTTCGCCTGGATCTATCTGCTGAACATAATATCCACCTAAAGATAATTTACCGATTTTGTTGTCGTTAATATAAAACCATGGGACATCGGGATTGAGCGAATCTGCTTGAGTATATGTTCTATATAAATATACAGTCGCTTTGTCTGAATTTGGTTTTTCTAAAATAAATGGTGTCGTTTTCTTAGGATACGCACAACTCGATAAAACTAAAATTAATAACCAGTATTTCAAGATTTTGCTCCAGTTAATTAAGCCGCGAGAAAGCGAATTATAGATCTCCGCTTTTTATGCAGTCTAAGTTACATACATAAACGATTGTATGTTTTGATTTTTCTAGTCAATTCTCTGATCTCGGATTGATTCATTGGTTTGTATGTCACAAGGCCATCTTCAGTTTCAACTATCAAGGTATTACCATGCTCTATCATTTCAGGTGTTAGGTTAGCCTTTTCCTTGGCATTGAGTTCGTAAGCTTTGCATGAACTAGAATTTAATTTGCCTGTGGTTAAGCTGTAATTCTCAATGTGTATGGCGCTCTCATCATCTGATACTATCAATCCAATGATATTTTTATTATTTTTTAGGGCATAAAAATCTAAATTTACTGCCCATAATAATACTCTCAATCCAAACTGCCCAGGGATGCTATCCAGTTTCCAAGCCTTATATGCAGAGTCTTTGGACGTTTGATTTTCGGTTGTAGCTGCTTTTACATTTAAACTTGTGATAATAATCGCAAATAAAACTAATAACTTCATACTTTTCTCCTAGAAGTCCGGAGCTTATTTGATAATAATGTCCAAGTATAGATGTCAGAATTTTTGACAGGTACATTTTACCTGATCGGAATTTTCTCAACCCTCATGTTTTCAAATAATAGAATTAATAAATTCTTCCGAGTTGAAAGTTCTTAGGTCTTCGACCTTTTCTCCAACACCGATAAGTTTTATATTGAGATTTAAGTCGCTAACAACACCTAAAGCTACTCCGCCTTTTGCGGTGCCGTCCATTTTTGTGATGATGACTCCTGTCACGCCGATGGCTTCGTTAAATTCTTTGGCCTGGATCAATGCGTTTTGCCCTGAATTTGCATCTAAGACCAGTAGAACTTCATGTGGAGTTCCCGGTACAGCTTTCTCCATGACTCTTTTAATTTTCTTCAATTCTTCCATAAGATGACTTTGCGTGTGCAGCCTCCCCGCCGTGTCGACGATCAAAACGTCCACTTCTGCTTCGGATGCGGCCTTTACCGCGTCAAAAGCAACGCCACTGGGATTGTCTACGCCTTCGGGCGAAAAAAATAGTACGGAGCTTCTATCGGCCCAAACCTTCAATTGTTCTTTCGCCGCCGCTCGAAAGGTATCGCCCGCCGCAATCATCACTTTTAAACCTTGCGATGCAAGTTTGTTGGAAAGCTTTCCGATGGTTGTTGTTTTACCCGCACCGTTCACCCCAATAATCATCCATACTTCTGGTTTATGTTTTAATTCTGTATTGGTAATCATGGAAAGTTCTGAAGAATTTTTTTTAAAAATATCTTTCATTTCGCTTTTCAAAAGAGATCGCAAACTCTCCGAATTGAGTTGCTCACCCTTGGCTTTGTTTTGAATCTGCAAAAGAAGCTTGTGCACGGTCTTAGGACCTAAATCTGAAGTGTAGAGAACCTCCTCAATACTCTCCATCTCATGGGATTCAAGACTGTTGTTGGGTCCTAGGGCCTGCGATAGACGGCCCCAAAAACCCTTCTTGGTATTGGCTAAAGCCTCTTCAAGACTCACCAGCTTTTCGCGTGGCTTTAAAACTACTTCTTCGGGTTTAGATTTTGGAATTTCAGAAGGAGTTGAGGTTTTTCTATTCTTGAGAGCCGCGAACAATCCTGCGCCTAGCACTGAAAGAAGTACTAAGCCAACAACGCCCAACTCAACGAGACCCCAACCTAAACTGTTGACCAAATCCATCATACAAACCTCTCAAGTCCTCAGGGGACATTTAGAATGGCCAATCTAAAAAAATATTTAAACTTTGTCACGCCGCTATTTTTATATAACCGGTGATTGCAAGAATTCGTCATAATTGCTATGTATATAGCCTCACACATCAATAAGGTATCAGTAAAAGGTTGCATGAAAGTCATTGAGCATATCCAAAAAGCTAGAGATCCGATTTTTTCGTACGAAATTATTCCACCCAATCGTGGCAGATCAGTAAAAGATATCATCGATATCGTAGAAAAATTAGCCGCCTACAACCCTCCTTGGATTGATGTAACTGCACATGCATCTAGTGCCTACTACCATGAAACTGGTGATGGAAAACTTGAAAGAAGAACCATCAAGAAGAGACCCGGAACTCTCGGTATTTGTGGAATTATTCAAAATAGATTTAAAATTGATACAGTAGCGCACATTTTGTGTTTAGGTTTTACCAAAGAAGAAACTGAAGATGCGCTCATCGAATTGAATTATCTCGGCATCGAAAACGTTTTGGCTTTAAGAGGCGACACGCTCAACTATGATAAACAACCTGCAAAAAACAGAACGGCCAATCAGTACGCCTCTGAGCTTGTGTCACAGTTGAGCAATTTAAAAAAAGGAATCTTCTTAGAGGAAATTAGCGAGAGTAGTGCTTTGGATTATTGCGTGGGCGTTGCAGGATATCCGGAAAAGCATTTTGAAGCGGCAAATTTAAAAACAGACATTATGCATTTGAAACAAAAAGTCGATCAAGGCGCGGACTACGTCATGACGCAAATGTTTTTTGACAATCAAAAATTCTTTGATTTCGTCAGTCACTGTCGCGCGGCGGGAATTACTGTTCCGATTATTCCTGGTTTAAAAATATTAAAATCGGCAGCGCAATTAAAAACTCTTCCCAAAAATTTCTACATGGATATCCCTGCGGAACTTTCGGATGAAGTTTTAAAAAATCCAGATCACGCAGTTGAAATTGGAAAACGTTGGGCCATGAGACAAACAGAAGATCTCTTAAGAGCCAATATTCCCTACGTGCACTACTACGTAATGAATGATGTGGATTCCGTAACTGAAGTCGTTAAAAAATTTAAATAGACCTTTAGAGAATAAACCAGTGAGAATAAACCAGAGGAAATACAATCCGTGAAGAAGTCTTCTTTACTTTTAGAGCTTGAACAGACATTGAAAAACAGAATCATGATTCTTGATGGAGCCATGGGAACTGTGATTCAAACGTATAAGCTGAATGAAGAAGATTTCAGAAAAGGTCATTTCGAAAATCATCCCAAAGATTTAAAAGGCAACAATGATCTTCTGGTTCTCACAAGGCCTGACATCATCAAACAAATTCATTTGGATTATCTAAAAGCTGGCGCAGACATCATTGAAACCAACACTTTCAACGGAACAAGAATCGCTCAAGCTGATTACAATCTTGAATACATAGCTCCGGAATTAAACCGCGCTGCTGCTCGTCTTGCTAAGGAAGCTTGCATTGAGTTCATGAGAGACAACCCTGACCGAAAATGTTATGTTGCAGGAGCAATGGGACCTACAAATAAAACGGCTTCCATTTCTCCCGATGTCAACAATCCTGGTTACCGAGCGATCTCATTTGATGAGCTCGTGGCAAATTATTACGAAGAGGCAATCTGTCTACTTGAAGGTGGTGCCGATATTTTACTTCCTGAAACAACGTTTGATACTTTGAATGTTAAGGCTGCACTTTTTGCAATTCAAAAAATTGAAGAAGAAAGAAAAGAAAAATTACCCGTGATGATTTCGGTGACGATCACCGATCAATCTGGAAGAACTCTTTCCGGACAAACAGTGGAAGGCTTCTGGAATTCCGTGAGACACATGAAACCACTTTCTGTCGGAATCAACTGTGCTTTAGGTGCTGAAGAAATGCGTCCTTATATGCAGGATCTTTCGAACATCTCCGAAGTGTATGTGAGCTGTTATCCCAATGCTGGTTTACCAAATCCATTATCAATTACAGGTTACGATGAAACTCCTGAATCTCTCAGTGGAACATTATTGGAATTTGCTGAGAGCGGATTCCTAAATGTTGTGGGTGGCTGCTGTGGTACGACTCCCCCACATATTGAGGCAATCAGTAGACGCCTTAAGAATATTAAACCTCGCGCGCGAAAAGACTTAGAATCTAGAACTCGTTTATCAGGACTAGAATCACTCAATCTAAAATCAGATGGTGATAGACCATTCATTATGGTTGGGGAAAGAACCAACGTCACCGGTTCTCCAAAGTTTGCCTCTCTCATTAAAGAAGGCAAATACGATGAAGCACTCACAGTTGCTAGGCAACAAGTTGAGAACGGCGCAAACATCATCGATATAAATTTTGATGAAGCGATGATTGATGGACCAAAAGCAATGAAGGACTTCGTAAACCTTGTGGCTTCTGAACCTGACATTTGTAAAGTCCCCATCATGATCGATTCTTCCAAGTGGGAAGTGATTGAAGAAGGACTTAAGTGTCTTCAAGGAAAAGGAATCGTCAATTCCATTTCACTTAAAGAAGGCGAAGAAGAGTTTCTAAGACAAGCCAATATAGTTCGCAAATATGGTGCGGCAGCTGTCGTTATGGCCTTTGATGAAAAAGGCCAAGCCGTTGAAACGGAAGATAAAGTTAGAATCTGTTCACGTGCCTATAAACTTCTTACAGAAAAAGCGGGATTTGAACCAGAAGATATTATCTTTGACCCTAATATTTTAACCGTCGCCACGGGAATGAGCGAGCATGATAACTATGCCGTAAACTTTATCAACGCGATTCCGGAAATCAAAAAAGCCTGTCCCGGAGCCTTGATCTCTGGCGGTGTTTCCAATCTTTCATTTTCTTTTAGAGGAAATAATAAAGTCAGAGAAGCCATGCATACAGTCTTCCTCTATCAGGCCATTTCTAAAGGCCTCGACATGGGAATCGTCAATGCCGGAATGCTGGAAGTATTTGAAGAAATCGATCCGATCCTTCGCGAAAAATGTGAAAATGTAATTTTAAATAAACATGCTGGGGCCTCGGAAGAATTGATCGACTTGGCTGAAAGCTATAAAAACCAAGCTGGTCAAAAAAATATTCAAAATTTAGAATGGAGAGAAAACTCTCTAGAAGAAAGAATTTCTCATTCTCTGGTCAAGGGTATTGAAACTTTCATCGATGAGGATACAGCCGAAGCTCTGGCCAAGTACAAACGTCCTCTCGATGTCATCGAAGGTCCCCTTATGGGTGGAATGAAAGTCGTGGGCACACTCTTTGGCACCGGGAAGATGTTCCTCCCTCAAGTGGTTAAGAGTGCGCGTGTTATGAAAAAGGCCGTGAAATATCTTGAACCTTACATGGAAGAAGAAAAAAAGAAGTTCTTAAAAGAAGGCCAAGTTTCCAGTCAAAATACATTCTTGATTGCCACCGTTAAAGGCGATGTGCATGACATTGGAAAAAATATTGTATCGGTAGTGCTTGCTTGCAACGGTTATAAAGTGATTGATCTCGGAGTGATGGTTTCATGCCAAGATATCGTAGATAAAGCCAGAGAACTCAATGTGGATCTCGTAGGACTCAGTGGCTTGATTACTCCCTCTCTTGATGAAATGGCAAATAACTTAAAAGAATTCGAAAGAATAGGACTCAACAAACCCGTGCTTGTGGGCGGTGCAACCACTTCGAAAGTTCATACCGCAGTCAAGTTAGATCCCCACTACTCTCAGGCCGTTTGCCATGTCGGTGATGCCTCTCTGGTGGTAGAAGTTTGCAATCAGCTCATCAGTGATAAAAATAAAAAAGCTTATATTGAAAAGACCAAAGCGAATTACAAAGAAATCAGAGAAGCCTATTTGAGCTCTCTAGACGAAAAAAATAAATTTATGCCTATCCAAGAAGCCCGCACCAAGGGCTTTAAAACTGATTGGGATAAAGTTGATATCGAACAGCCTGAGTTCAAGGGTGTTCGTGAATTCAGTTTTACTGTGAAGGACATCGAACCTTATATCGATTGGTCTCCTTTCTTTTGGACTTGGGGATTAAAAGGTGTTTATCCACAAATTTTAGAAAAATATGATGGAGAAGCTAAAAAAGTATTCGATGAAGCTCAAATATTTTTAAAAAAATTCACTTTCGAAAATACCATTCGTCCAAAAGCCATAGTGGGAATTTTTGATGCCTACTCCACGAATAAAGATTCGGTGATTATCCACGAAAATGGCAAAGAAATCGATACGCTGACCTTCATGAGACAACAGAGAGAAAAAGAAGCAGTCTCTGGCGTCTATCACTGTCTGTCTGATTTTATTGCACCGGATATTTCTAAAAAAGATTCTATGGGTATGTTTGTTGTGACCGCCGGCAAAGAAATTGATGAGATGGCTAAATCTTATGAAGATCAAGGCGATGACTATACTTCGATCTTAATCAAAGCTCTCGGCGATAGAATTGTCGAAGGCCTAGCAGAGCTTTTACATAAAAAAGTGAGAGAGGCTTATGGTTTTGGTAGAAATGAAAATCTAACAACTCAAGATCTCATCAAAGAAAAATACCGAGGAATTCGCCCAGCACCCGGTTATCCTGCTTGCCCAGATCATACAGAAAAATCCAAAATTTGGAAACACCTAAACGCCTTCGAAAGAACTGGCGCAACTTTGACCTCTCACTATGCGATGAGCCCAGGCAGTACGATCTCTGGATATTATTTCAACCATCCAGAATCAAAATATTTCCACGTTGGAAAAATCGGTAAAGACCAAATCGCCGATCTCGCTAAAAGAAAAAATATGTCAGAACAAGAATTAGAAAAATTCCTAGCCTCAAATCTCCTCTAACCAAAAAAGTACCCCCTAGTTTTCTGTACTGTCGATGCGTCATTTGTTGCGGGAATGTTGCATGAAGGAGTGACGTTTTTAAGTAGAGCTGGCCATTTTAGAGCCTGAATTTATTGTTATACCTAACCTTAGAACTTTAGATTGAGGAATTGTCTTTGCATACAGTAAGGATATGAACATGAAAAAGTACCAACTTATGACTTTATTTATTATTGGCCTGATCATCTTTGCCGAGGTCAGTTCCGCTAAAGCCTTTCGCCCCAATAATAATAGCGTAGATTTTTCTGTCGGTAATTCTTGGGACAGAAGACCACCCAATGACAATGATCTCAGTAATCCTTTAATTCTGAACTTAGTATCTAGAACCGCAAGAATTTATAGCAACACCGGCGCCAACGGAAAAAGTATTCCTGTTGGCTCAGGAGTATATTTAGGAAAATATCAGAACCAATACATCATGATGACCAACAATCATGTCATTCCTGATCAAAAATTTTGTGTTACGGTGGATTCCGTAAAATTTGAAAATCAGAAAAATTTAAAATGTGGTGAAATTATTTTTACCGATTATAAAATAGATATCACAGTATTTACTTTACAGAGCAATACCAACGAAGAGCACTTAGAAAATTTACCGCCTATGGAGTTTGAGACCCAAAAAAAATACTCGGCTGGTCAATCATTAATTACCGCAGGCTTCGGATCTTTTAAAAATAACCAAGGAAGTATAACCATTGATAACAGTCCAAATTGCATATTGATGAGAGGGTCTGATAAACTTTTGAATTTAATATTAAATAATTCTAAAACCTCTCTGCCGGGACTTGCTCATGCTTGCGAACAGTCTGAAGGAGATTCTGGTTCTGTAATTATTGATTCTCTGACTTCAAAAATCGTTGGACTGAACTTCTTTGTAGCTACAGAGCGAAATGTAAAGGTCCAAAGCGATAGTATTATTCAAAATAATGTCCTAAATCCCTCCGCGGAAATTCTAGGAAGCATATCTTATGCAATTCCCTCAGCACTAATCAAAAAGAGTTTAGATAATTCTTTAGTAGATCCTAAACAAAAGCATAAAGATATACTCTATGCTCTTTTAAGTTTATTTGATTAAATAATTTAGAACTACAAACCAATCGATTCACATGACCAAGTGGTACCATTACAAATTGGCACTTTTTTACAGTTTAAACTATTTCCACCACAGGCAAATATCACGCAATTGGGTTTGGTCGCCGCACTACATCCACCAGATCCAGATCTATTTGCAATGCATGGTGCATCTGTACCGCCACTAGAACCTAGGCACGCCCAACTCCAAGGACCTGTGCCTGTAACCGCAGATACCGCTCCTACAGAACACAAGTTTAGCGTCGGTGCAGACCCAACAGTTGTTCCGTTTGCCGTTCCACAAAGACCATTGACTGGCGGAACACCCGTACATGCAACACTCGATGATGGTGTACCAATTGTTCCAGTGCATGAATTTAAGACAGGACAATATCTAGGACCGCAATTTGAATTCGCAGGAGTAGTTGTATTCACAGGACAAGGTGGAGTTGCGCAAGTCGTATTGCATTTTCCGGAAGCATTACAGTATGAGCCCGCTTCACAAGAATTTCCGCCAACTTTGAATGCACCATATTCAAAACATGAATTGGCTGTATCGGTCGCAGAAGTATAAGGAACACCCATAAGAGTAGTGCTGTATGCTGTCGGATTTGTCGCTTGCGATCTCCCACATGGATCCATCGCTAGCATGCAATAATTATTTCCTGGCGCTTGCAAACAACCAGAGTGCTGCATCGGATCCCAACCTATAGTTGCATTTGGGCACGCACCAATTGTTGGCGTGAATCCGCCATTCACATTCGGACACAGAGAAACAACTCCGCAAGCTTTTGTAGCAGCTGTTGGATATGTGACTTGATTTTCAAAATCAGGATTTGTACCAAACACTTGGTTTCCAGCGTTAGCAATACCAATCGCGGTATTCCCATCTTTACACCAATCTTGACTGCGTGTTGCTCCTGCCCCACCACAATCATTTACAATATTCATATCAAAATCATAAGCACCATCTATAGCCGAGGCTGGAAGTTGAACAGCGCAATTACCACCCGTACAAACACAGGCAGGATTTTGAACAGTACCATTCGGTAATCTTAGAGTCGCTGTACAAGAATCTGTTACAAAACCTGAATATGCTCCTGCAGGTACAGCATATGTCACAGGAACAGAAAATCTAGGAGCGCCACTTTCACACTGATACTGATTTGCACCGAAAGGGTTAAGTGCTGTCGCATATTTCGCCTGTGAGGTGATCGTATTGTCTCGCCCAAGTTGCGTAGCAAGAGTGGTGGGAGCTATACGAAGTGTAGTTTCTGTAATGCTTCCAACGACTGGCGCAGGTGGAATTACAACAAAGTGAGGATCCGATGCAGCCGCGCAACTGTTTGGATTTGTACTGCAGAATGAAGGACCAATATTTCCTCCAGTATCCACGGCTCTCACATCAACAACGTAAGCTCTGCCCTCAGTCAAACTTGAAAGAGTGATCGTGGCATTCGTTGTGACTTCTGATCTTTCGTCGTTGTATGTTGGAGTGTATTCAATTCTTACCGTACCCGCATTTGCACCGTTATGATCATAAACGCTAGCGGTTTCACACGGCTCCCAATGATTTGGGTTGTTTGTAAACCAATTCTTTTCGCCGATCTTACATAAGAAAGAAGACCCAGGCTCTGATTCTAAACAGTTATTTACGCAAGCTGTGTTCGAAAAAGTATTAAATAAATTAAGTGCTCCCAAACTGTTACAAGCTCTACTCTCCACTTGAGATAAACACTGAGTAAGACAGCTTGATCCTGAAGAATTTTTTACAGTTTTAACTTTGAAAACTACAGGAGTAGTAGCATTGCAATGAGAAGGAAGACCATTTTTCCCTGCAGGACAAAACGCGCCTTGACCTTGCATTTCCATTAAAGTTAAAGAAGCGGCCTTATCTGCATTTTGCTTGATCGTCCCACCAGCAACGCAAGATTTGCCATTGCCAACCCCATCCATTGTTACTTTTACTTTAAATTCTGTTGGAGTACTATATGTGGATCCAGGGATGTTTGCGATTGCAAGTCTTCTGCCGGTGCATATGCTTGCCCCCGCAGGAGATTTAAAATTAACTGCCAAATCAATTGTTACATTTTTTTCTGAAATACGAAGACCGGGACGAGTTGTTGAATCATCTAAAAATCTTGTTCCACAATTTGGATTATTCATATCCAGATCTGAACAACAAAAATCACCGCTTGCGGCCAAAGCCAAAAGCCTATTCGTTGAATTTTTAATATTTAGGTTGTTGAAATATTTCCAGTTGTTGGGAATTGCCTGAGCATTGTTTGAGATACTCATACGAAAACCTGAAGGCCCCGTGAAAAGTGGAGCCGATACTCCCCCAAATACAAATCTATCCAAACCATCATCTGTTTTATCAAGACCCTTTGCGTAATTCATAGTTCCTGGAACCGGGCCGTAAGATGAAATGAATAAAGACGTTTCATCTTTCTTTATGTATTCCACAATCGAATTTGCAATATTTTGACAGCTACCAGAAAGTTCAAGTTTTACATTCTGTTGATTTTGGCTAGTTACAAAATGGGCCACGACTAAAGCAATCGTTACCACCATCCCTGCCGCCGCCAGGGCGCCGACCAATCCTATGCCATTTTCATTTAACAACTTTTTTATATGGTTTTTTTTTGAATGGTTTTTCATAATGATCATAGTCTGTTATCGGATCAAGCGAGTCAAAACTAGACATAAATCTAACTGAATGTCTCAACACGAGACAGTGCTCCTAAATCTCAATCTGTACGCCCACTTCGATCACATTTTGCGGAGGAATACTAAAGAACGCCATCGGCCTTTCTGCATTTCTCGACATCAGAGCAAATAGTCGCTGTCTCCAGCTTTTAAAGAATGACTTTTCCTTCGTTACGATTGTTTCTCTACCTAGAACAAAAGTGGTGTACTCGAGTGGAAAATGAAGACCGGCTTCTTGGCAGGCTTTTAAAATCAAATATATATTTGGCTTTTCCATAAATCCAAAATAAGCACGCACTCTGTGGAAATTAGGTCCCAGGTCTCTAATTTTAATTCGTTCATCAGGATGAACCGTCGGGACTTCTTTGGTTTTGATCGTGAGTAACATGATGTTTTCATGGAGAACTTTGTTGTGCTTCATATTGTGAATGAGAGGAAATGGAACCCCCCAAGCATCACCAGACATAAAGATGGCATAACCTTTTGCCCTGTGAGGTCTTAATAACTCAACATTTTTTAAAAAATCTTCGACCAAGATAGATCTGCTCTTTAAGATTTCTAAGAGCTGAATTCTACCTTTTTGCCAAGTCTTCATTACGACATAGATTAAACTGCCAACGAATATCGCGACCCATCCACCGCTCCAAAATTTTACGATGTTCGTAGTAAAGAAAACCAAATCAACTAAAAGTAACGGAACAAATATCATTAAAACTTTCCAAGGCTTCCAGCCCCATAATTTTAAAGCAACATCCGTTGCAAGAATAGTTGTGAGAGCTGCAGTACCTGCCACGGCAACACCGTATGCAGAAGCCAATTCACTTGAGCTCTTAAATTCGATCACGAGTAAGATTACTCCAAGCAACATTGCCCAGTTCATGAATGGTAAATAAATTTGCCCAATCTCACTTTTCGAAGTGTGCACGATCTGCATACGAGGAAAATATCCAAGTTGCATTGCCTGTTTTGCTAAAGAGAACACACCTGAAATCAGAGCTTGAGATGCAATCACCGTAGCCATCGTAGCAATGATCACCACAGGAATGAGTGCCCATTCGGGAGCTAATTTATAAAAAGGATTTGATATAGCAGATGGCGTATGAAGAAGAAGCGCGCCTTGACCAAAATAATTTATGATCAGTGCGGGGAAGGCCACAAAAAACCAAGCTTTTTGAATTGGTGGTCTTCCAAAATGTCCCATGTCAGCGTAAAGAGCTTCTCCACCAGTCACAACTAGGAATACCGACCCTAAAATAAAAAATCCTTCTTTGCCATTTTCCATAAAAAACTGAATTGCATAAATTGGATTTAGAGCTCTCAAAACTTCAGGATTATCAATGATGCCGTTAATTCCAAGTGCAGAGAGTGTTAGAAACCAAACTAAAATTATGGGACCAAAGAAAGTTCCAATTTTTGCAGTTCCATGTTTTTGAAATGAGAACAATAGTACTAGAAGACCTATGGTCAAAGGCAAAATCACATGCTCAAGATCAGGATTTAAAATTTGAAGACCTTCCACAGCGGATAAGACCGAGATTGCCGGAGTGATAATTCCGTCACCAAATAAAAGTGCAGCCCCGATAAGACCTGTGAGAAATACCCATCCTCTATTTTTTTCAGCAACAGACACGAGTGACATGAGAGATAAAATCCCACCTTCGCCATTGTTGTCTGCTCTTAAGATTAAAGTGATGTATTTGAAACAAATTACAACAATCAAAGTCCAAACAATAAGAGAAAGAACTCCAAGGATATTCATTTCATTCAAAGCCACCTGATGATGAGGCCCGAAACATTCTCTGAAGGCGTAAAGAGGACTTGTCCCGATATCACCAAAAACCACACCGAGTGCTAATAATGAAATTAGCAAACGTGATTTTTGAGATCCCTGTCCCGTGGTATGTGCTTGATCCATATTTTTATAATTTTAGGTAGCGCTGTTAATAAAATTAATAATTACAGTGCTGATACTACGCTACCCTTTGCCTCTTCAAGTGATACAGAAACCATTCTCGAAACACCTTTTTCCTGCATTGTTACGCCGTAAAGTTTTTCGTTGATTTCCATAGTGTTCTTGTTGTGAGTGACGATAATAATTTGCGAACGCTTCGCCATTTCACGAACCAGATCGTTGAAACGGAATACGTTAGCATCATCCAGCGGAGCATCGACCTCATCCAATAAACAGAATGGAGATGGTTTTACAAGGAAGATCGAGAAGATCAACGCCACTGATGTTAAGGCTTTCTCTCCACCAGACATCAACGTGATGTTTTGCAATTTCTTGCCCGGAGGCTTTGCCATAATGTCGATCCCTTGTTCGTCTTCCCCTTCGATTTCCACGAGAGTCAATTGAGCCTCACCGCCACCGAACAATACTGGAAATACCTTCTGGAATCTTTCATTCACAGATTCAAATGTTTCTCTGAAACGCTTATTGCAGATTCTATTGATACGATCAATAACGCGGCGGAGATTTTCTTTTGCTTCGGTTAAGTCTGCCTCCTGCTGAACTAAGAACTCATAACGCTTTTGAATGTCGTCATACTCTTGGATCGCAGATAAATTAACTTCACCGATTTTTTTAATTTTATCTTTAAGTTCATTCACTTCAAGCTCAGTTGCAGCTACATCACATTCGCGCGCGATGTACTCTTGGGACTTGATGGCGAGATCAAGCATGTATCGCTCTCTCATTTGATCTACAAGGTATTGTAGTTTCATTTGAGTCTGTTCGATCTTGAATCTCATTTCATTCACTTGCGCTTGTTTTTCATTTCTAATTCGTTGAATTTCAAGCACACGTTGTTGTTTCTTCATGTGTTCGTTTGAAATTTCCGTGAATTCATTGCGAAGCTCTGAAGATCTCTCTTCCGCATGTTGAGCCTGTTGAATGATTTGTTCTAATAAAACTTTTTCTTGTTCCAATTGAACTTGATTCACACTGAGCACTTCCGTGTTCAAGTCTGACTCGTTGATCATTTGATCTAATTTTGTTGATGTTTCATTGTACGAAGTCTCAAGCATATTCACTTGGCTCGTTAAACCTTGTTTCTCTTGAGAACTTTGCGCGAATTGAACTCTCGCGTTCATCGCATCTATACGAACTTGATCAATTCCAAGCTTGGCTTCTTGATATTCAACTTCAATGGTTTGAGCGCCATTTTCCAATTCAGATTTGCGATCTCTAAAGCCTGTTGCTCTTTCTTGCTCTTGATCACGTTTTTCTTCTAAAGAAAGTCTTCTGTTATCCACTTCAGACAATTCTTGGTTTTGTCTTTCCAGAGATTCCGTAACAGATTTTAACTCATTTTCAGCTCTTTCGAGATCTTTTTTGAGTTCTGCGATCATTAATTCTTTTTGAATTTGCTGAGTCTTAGCACTTTCTAATTCTTTAGCAACTTTATCGAATTGATCTTCCAATTTTTCTAAAGTCATTTGCGAAAGGGCTAGTTTTCCAGCCAATTCATCCTTGCTTTGAGAAAGTTCTTTAATTTCACGGCGGCGTTTGAGCATTCCGCTATCCGCAGAATCCGAAGCTCCACCTGTAAGAACTCCACCAGCCGTCAATACATCGCCGTCTTCTGTTACGAAGTTCCAGCCCGTGTACTGTGATCTGAGTCTTAAAGCTGTAGAGATGTTGTCTACTACTGCGATATCATCAGTGATGAATTCTACGAGAGATTTATATTTATCTGGAGCAGAAATGACTTTTGATAATAATTGTTTTACACCGTCTTCATTTGATGGATCACCCTGACGTTTCAGAGTTGAAATCATCGCCATGTCACTGGCAAAGAAGCTTGAACGCCCCCCGCTCTTGTCTTTTAAGTGCTGTACCGCTGACAATGAATCTTTCGAGTTGTGAGAAAGAAGCATTTGGAGCTTAGGGCCCAAAGCTGCTTCCATGGCAATTTCATATTCAGGTGGCACTTCAATTACGTCCGCTACGGGCATGATTTGTGAAACTGAACCATCAGCATGGATTTCAGTTTGTGCTTTTTTCCAAAGCATAACGTTTTTAACACCGTCTTCGAACCCTTCAAAGTTTGCTTGGAGATCTTCTAATCCGTACAAACGAGATGCCACTTGGTTCAATTCGTCTTTGAATTTTTGTACTTCTACACGTCTTGATTCAACTTGCTCTTCTAGGGCATTTTTGTTCGCTTCGAAGTTCTCGACATCACTCATGATCGAAAGCTGCATTTGTCTTTCTTTTTCAAGGTCATTGTAGAATGAAGTTTTACGTTTTGAGAATTCTGATTCTTTTTCTCTCAATGAACTCACAGTTTCTAATAATACATCCCTTTTTTGCTCAACTTCTTCAATTCTAGCTTCAACGCTTGAGATATTGATTTCAACTTGAGTGAGAGCCGAGTTTACCGTCATCAATTCTCTACGAATTGTGGTTAACTCTTGATCTGCTGTTTGAATGCGAGATTGCATCTTTTGGAAAACTTCTTCTTTTTCCGTATGAGATAGCTCTAGGCTTTCAACTTCCAAAGTCACAACCTGAAGTCTCTCTCTTAACTCCATCAATTGGCTCTCTAGAATCCCTTTTCTAGCTTCCGCTTCTTGCTTCATGGAAGTTTGCACAAGTTGATTTCTTTCTGCTTGTTCCACTTCGAATTTTAATCTTTGAATGATATTTTCTTTTTCACGAACTTGTTCTTTTCCATTGTTCGCCTGAAGAACTTGTATTTGAACGTATTGTTCTTTTTCTGCGATTTCTAAAGCCAATCTTTCAACGTCAGCACTTAAAGTTTCAAGTTCTGTTGTGGATTGGATGTCGCTATCTTCGCTATCAGAAAAATTAGTTTTGAGAGTTGATAACTCTTCGTTCATTTGGAGATATTGTTTAGAGCTTAGTAGTAACTCTAGATCTTCCACTTGAATTTTTAATTCACGATATCTCTCTGCTCTTTTGGCTTGTCTTTGGAGACTGTCGATTTGGCGTTTTAATTCCGCAATGATGTCTTTGAGACGAACTAAGTTTTGATCTGTTGCTACGATTTTTCTTTGCGATTCTCTTTTTCTAATTTTGAACTTTGTAATTCCGGCCGCTTCATCAATGAGTGATCTGCGGTCTAAAGGTTTTGCCGTAATGATTTTCCCGATGGCACCTTGTTCGATGATCGAAAAACCTTTTGAACCTGCTCCTGTATCCATGAAAATTTCTTGGATATCACGAAGTCTTGCTGGCTCACGGTTAACTAAGTATTCACTGTCACCTGATCTATGCAATCTTCTTGTTACCGAAATTTCTGTGAAGCTTAAGTATTTTACAGGAAACGGACCACCGTCATTTTCGAGAATCATTGTAACTTCTGCGAATCCACCTGGAGCGTAACCTTCAGCGCCACCAAAGATTAAATCTTCCATGCTTTGACCACGTAGATGTTTTGCAGACTGCTCACCCATCACCCAAGTGATGGCATCAACGATGTTTGATTTACCGCAACCGTTAGGACCTACGATCCCTGTTACGCCAGCATCAAACAAGATGACTGTTTTATCTTTGAATGATTTAAAACCAACTAGTTCTAATTTTTTAATTCTCAATGACGAACTCCCTCAGCTTTGTTCGCGATGGCAGCTTGTGCAGCAGCCAATTTCGCGATTGGAACTCTGTATGGCGAACAACTCACGTAATCTAAGCCCACCGAATGGAAAAACTCCACACTGGCAGGATCCCCTCCGTGCTCACCACAAATTCCGACCTTTAATTTTTGTTTCACTTTTCGGCCTAATTCAACACCCATTTTCACAAATTTTCCGACCCCATGCTTTTCAATGGTAACGAAGGGGTCTTTTTCGAAAACTCCAGCATTTACATAGGCTCCCAAAAACTTGCCCGCATCGTCTCTAGAGATGCCCAGCGCCGTCTGTGTTAAATCATTCGTTCCGAAGCTAAAAAAGTCAGCATATTCAGCGATCTCATCAGCGCATATCGCGGCGCGTGGTAGCTCAATCATAGTGCCAATCAAATAATCAAATTTAGTCTTCGTCTCCGCCTGAATAGCTTGAATTACTTTTTCTGCCTGGCCACGCAAAATGGAAAGCTCTTTTTGTGTCGAAACCAGGGGGATCATAATTTCTGGAATTACTTTCTTTCCAGATTTCACTAATTCGCAAACAGCCTCAGAAATTGCACGCACTTGCATTTCATAAATCTCCGGGAACGTGATCGCAAGTCTGCAACCACGATGACCAAGCATTGGATTGAATTCATGAAGCGAGTGAATTCTGTTTTTTAATTTTTCGAGAGAAATTTGAATTCTTTCTGATAAATCTTTTTGATCTTTTTCTTCTTGCGGCAAGAACTCATGAAGTGGTGGATCTAATAATCTAATTGTAACCGGAAGACCTTCCATAACTTGGAAGATTTCAAAGAAATCTTTTCTTTGAATTGGAAGAAGTTCTCTAAGAGCAACTTTTCTTTCTTCCGTAGTTTCGGCCATAATCATTCTACGAACGATATCTATTCTATCGGGATCAAAGAACATATGTTCTGTTCTACAAAGTCCAATACCTTCAGCACCAAATCTACGAGCTGTTTTTGAATCATGTGGAGTATCTGCGTTTGTTCTTACGTTCATTGTTCTGTATTTGTCCGCGAGTTTCATGATGCGTTCAAACTCACCGCTTAAATCTGCCTCGATAGTTTTTACTGGGCCTTCAAACACTTCACCAGTAGCGCCATCTAGAGTGATCACATCACCCTTTTTAAATGTTTTGCCTGCAGCTTTCATTTCTTGTTTTGCGTATGACACTTCGATATCCCCGCAACCTGCAACGCAAGATTTCCCCATTCCTCTTGCAACAACTGCTGCGTGAGAAGTCATTCCACCTCGAGTAGTGAGAATACCTTGAGATGCTACCATCCCGCTGATGTCTTCAGGAGATGTTTCGATTCTTACGAGAATTGTTTTGATTCCTTTTTCTTTTAATTCCTCTGCCTCTTCAGATGTAAAAACAATTTGTCCTGAAGCGGCGCCCGGAGATGCTGGAAGTCCTTTTGCCAATAAAATCTTTTTAGCTTTTGGATCGAGTGTTGGATGAAGAAGTTGGTTTAAAGAAGATGGATCAAGTCTCATCAACCCTTCTTCTTCCGTAATTAATTTTTGATCGATCAGATCACAAGCAATTTTAAGAGCGGCTTTTGCAGTTCTCTTGCCATTTCTAGTTTGAAGCATCCAAAGTCTACCGCGCTCGATTGTAAACTCAATATCTTGCATGTCTCGGTAGTGAGTTTCTAATTTATTCTGAATTTCACAAAGCTGCTTAAAGCATTCAGGCATTGCTTCTTCTAGAGATCTTAATCCTGTGCCTTCTGCTTCTTTTTTTGAAATCGGCTGTGGAGTTCTAAGCCCAGCAACTACGTCTTCTCCTTGAGCGTTAATGAGAAATTCACCATAGAACATTTTCTCGCCAGTCGATGGGTTTCTCGTAAAGCAAACTCCTGTTGCAGAATCTTCACCGAGATTTCCGAAAACCATAGATTGAATGTTGACCGCAGTTCCCCATTCTTCTGGAATATCGTGAAGTTGCCTGTAAGTTTTTGCTCTCAGCGTATGCCAGCTTCTGAAAACTGCTGAAACCGATCCCCACAATTGCTCGATTGGATCTTCTGGGAATTTTACACCAAGGTCTTCTTGAATTTGTTTTTTGTATTCTTTAACGAGGAATTTTAGATCGTCCACCGTCATATCCGTGTCGTTCTTGTATTTCTTTGTTTCTTTGAGTTCATCCAAATGCATTTCTAGCATTGAGTGGTTCATACCCATAACAACGTTTGAATACATCTGAATAAATCTTCTATAAGAGTCCCATGCAAATCTAGGATTTTTACTGTTTTCAGCCAAGCCTTCGACCGTAAAATCATTTAATCCCAGGTTAAGGATTGTATCCATCATCCCCGGCATACTGGCTCTTGCTCCCGATCTTACACTCACAAGTAACGGATTTTTAGGATCTCCAAACTTTTTACCGATTTCTTTTTCGATTTGTTTTAATGCTTCAAGAGCACCAGCCTTAACAAAGTCTGGGAGTTTTTTATCATTCTTATAAAACTCCGTGCAAATGTCCGTACAGATTGTGAATCCCGGTGGAACCAACAATCCCAAGGAAGACATCTCGGCAAGGTTGGCACCTTTTCCACCGAGGGTATTTTTCATTTTTGCATTTCCCTCGGCTTTTCCGGCGCCGAAAGAATAAATAAATTTATTTGTACCCGTAGCCTGATTCGTTTGCATCTGCATTGACTCCTCCGACGTTAGCCGACCGTTTTTTTATGGTCTCTTGTAATTCTTGAACGATTTTCTAATGTATGAATCCAGCTCATCAATCGCCACGCGATCTTGAACCATGGAATCTCGATGACGAACCGTAACTTTTTTATCGTTCAAAGTATCAAAGTCAATCGTTACGCAAAGTGGAGTTCCCGCTTCGTCTTGGCGACGGTAACGTTTACCGATACTTCCCGCATCGTCGTACTGAGATCTGTAGTGAGAAAGATCTGAACGAAGTTGAGTGGCGATGTTCATTAATTCTGGTTTTTTAGAGAGTGGCAAGTACGCAACCTTTACAGGAGCTAATTCTGGATGGAATCCGAGCACCACGCGAACGTCCGTCTCCCCGTCCTTTGCCACATGTTCTTCACGGTAGGCATCGCACAGAGCCGCCAGCACCATACGGTCACAACCTGCCGAAGTTTCTACCACAAATGGCAAATACTTTTCTTTGTTCGCTTCGTCGAAATATTCCAATTTCTTTTTCGAAAGTTCTTGGTGATTTTTTAAATCGAAGTCAGTTCTGTTATGAATACCTTCCAACTCATGCCAACCGAATGGGAATTGGAATTCGATATCGTAAGCTTCTTTAGCATAGTGAGCTAACTCACCGTCTTTGTGTTGATGGAATCTCAAGTTTTCAGGATTGAAACCAATTTTAGAATAATAAGCATTTCTTGTTTCTTTCCAGTAACTCATGTGTTCATTGTCTGTTCCTGGTTTTACAAAGTATTGCATCTCCATTTGCTCGAACTCACGAGTTCTAAAAATAAAGTTTCCTGGAGTGATTTCGTTTCTAAAAGCTTTTCCGATTTGCGCGATCCCGAATGGAATTTTCTTACGAGCGGTGACTTGAACATTTTCGAAGTTCACGTAAATCCCTTGAGCAGTTTCTGGGCGAAGATAAACTACCGACGCTGATTCCTCTACGGGCCCCATAAAAGTTTTAAACATCAAATTGAAGTTTCTTGGTTCTGACAATTCTTTGCTTCCGCAAGTGTCGCACACTTTGGGATCTTTCATCTTGTCTACGCGATGACGAGCTTTACATTTTTTGCATTCTACCAGGGGATCAGAAAATCCATCAATATGTCCTGAGGCTTTCCATACTTGTGGAGCCATCAGGATCGAGGCATCGATACCCACAACGTCATCACGAGAGGTCATCGCCTCCCACCACATTTTTTTAATATTATTTTTGAGTTCTACTCCAAGTGGTCCGTAATCCCAGCAAGAATTGAGTCCACCGTAAATTTCTGAGCTTTGAAAAACAAAGCCGCGTCTTTTGCAAAGTGAAACGAGTGTTGAAAGATCTGAAAGCCTTTTGATTTCCATTAATATCTCCCGTACCGGCAGCTGGATGCTGTCGCTACTCTTGTGGCACTAAGAACTGTAGTTCTTAGTATCTAATTATGCATGTGGCTATAGAAGTAACTTCAAGCCCTAGACGAGTCAACAATTGGGGCTTGTGTTATCACCGAAAATATTAAAGAATTTTGATATGGGAAACACAACTTTAAAGCTTAAACGCACAGCGATGATCATCACTTTTGTGGCCATTTTGTTGGGTGCCTTTGTAATGCATGCGGAAACACATTCTCAGAAGGACGCTCACAAGAAGGAAGCTGCTCAAAAATCTGTCCAAGAAGCAGGCAAAAAAGCTAAAGCCCTACAGCTCGAGCCCTGGGAAGCTTGGGATAAGTACCGCGATCAGATGATCACTATTTCTCGTCAATTGGGCGTGACGTGCAACCACTGTCACGACACCAAAAACTATAGGGATGCCTCTAAGAAAACCCACCAAATCGCCAAAGCTCACATGGAAATGGTGGATATGATCAATGATAAATACAAGAATTCTTTCTCCGAGAAAGTCGACTGCTACATGTGCCACAAGGGCGTTGTTAAACCTGAGTTCAAAGAAAAGAAAGAAAAATTCTAGATTTCTTTGCCCGTCAGCAGATTGATCGTCATATCTTTTGATTGTGGCTGAGAACTCTTTCCATGCTGTTCATAACCAATAATTACTTTAGGCTGATAGATATCGGCAAAGTCGAAATCAATAGATTCCATTTTGCTATTTTCAGGAAGCTTAATATCTAAAGTTTGATTCTTAGTGTAATTCCAAATGAGCACATGACCCGGATTGTGAGGCATAATCCAGTATTTTCCGGTCGTTTCCTCAAAGTAACCGACATTATTTATATTGTCGGGGAATTGTTTTTCATAAACCTTATTTCCTTGGCTCATGGCTGATTCTATCCTCACAACTTGACCTTGATAACTTGCGACTTTATTGCCATGTCTCACTAGCAAATCTCGAATGGATTGCGGATTGGGCTTAGCTCTTTCACGCGCATAATGATCATGCATCAAACCATAAAATTCATCTCGCGTAAGCTGAGTGTCTGAATACATATTTTCTGCACCTGAAAAGATGATGTCATCCACGGTGATTCTATCTGTAAAGAGTGACTCACATGTCGACGCTTGTGCGTAAGCATGAGAAGAAAATGACATGAGTGCTATTAATAAAATCAGTGATTTCATATACAACCTTTTTGTCGCAAAAAAATTTTGCGACAATCATTTACAATTTTTTAACTAAACGCTCTCACGCTTAGCTTCACCGGAAGATATATTTTCTTGGCACCTATGTATTTTAGGTCTTAAACTCGTGTCTAAAATAATACTTTAATAATCTGATCTGACTGACTTGATGTAAAATTACCATTCTTGATCAAATCTGTTTTAATTTCTGCTGCAATTTCTACCAATTTCTGTAGCGGTAAATTCATTAGAGGCCCTAGTTCACTTTGTTTATCATAAACCTTTTTCATTGCGCTATCTAAGCTATCTTTTTGCGCCTGATCTAAACTATTTAATTTTAACGAAACTTCGATTTTGGCATAAAAAGCAGCCTTAACAATGGGAAACTCATCTGAGGCAGAACGCTTAGATTCTGATATTGACAAAAATCCTACCGATCTTCCAATTACAATTTTCTCTCCGGACGCTGTATAAAACACTTTTCCATGTTCGGAGGTTGATATATCGCTCAACTTACCCATTTGCGAATTCTCAATCGAGAAGTATAAGTCACCGTTTTTTGAAGGTAGAATATAAAATTTCTCACCTCTTTTATTAATGATGACATCAAGGCCAACCAGAACTCGATTAAAGTCAGCTTCATTGAAAGCATTTTTGGCTATTAATCAACTAATACACCCATAGATTTAACAGCAAATCCATGTTTTTTAATAAAATCAGACCTAAAAGCACTAGTCTCTGAGTTTTCAACTACGGAGTTCATAGAGAGAAGTAAATTTTTTGCTTTTGCCTCATTAGAAAGCTGTAGCATACCATTTTCTATCACCATTCCAGTTCCATCTTCAGATTTTAGCTTAATCTTTGCATTCAGTCCGTAGCCCATGTGAGGAGAAAAACGTAAACTTCCCCATCGTTTTCTGTTGTTTTGCTCAAGGACCTGACCTTTTGGTGCAAAATATAGAATCGTTGCGACCGCACTACCGTCTGCCTGCAAAATCTGTGTTGTTAAAAAAGTAACAGCTTCACCATTTTCAGTTGTTACTTTCAGAGGAGATCCTACCGCCAGACTTCCAATTGTCGTAGTTGTCTGTGTTAGAATTTCAGTAATTTCATTTTTATGAGAAGCATAAAGTTCTTTGAGGTATTGCGGTATCTTTCCTGCTTTTGCGATCTCTTCAAAATATGAAGGATCTTTATTTTCTCTTGGAAATATAAAAACATTTTCGTTTTGTACTAATATTGAAATTAATTTTCCTAATCTTAAAAATTGGGAAAGAGATGTGTGAGTGAATCCAACTTTATTTTCACCAAGAACTTTATAGCCTGTACCTCTCAAATCAAATGAGTATATTTTGCTATTCAAAATAAACACGTAAGAATGGGGCCTTGCTATTCCTTCAGTAATACTTTCTGCCAAGAACACCTGGGCCTTTACGATCTCTTCCAAAGAAACCTCACCTTTCGCAATGAGGCTCTGAATAGATGATTGGTGTTTCTTTATAAAGTTCACTTTTGACAATGATAAAACATCGCTCGATTGCGTGTGATTTAAAGGCTGAAAATTTTCATGACTAAGTCTGCTAGCAATTTGAATGTAAGCACCATAGAGCTTTGATTGCTCTGTTTGTGTTAATGAATTAATGGAATTGAAAAGCTGAGCACAAGTTTGCGCACTTACTTTTAGCGAAGACATCACAGCCAACGCAATTACAACGTACCCTAGAATTTTCATATAACTACTCCAACACAAAAGACGACCCACACGCACTTCCAGTACGATAGGTGTTAATGCAATTTTAGATACCAATTTCAGCGCTTTAGGTCAAATATACGAGGGGATGGTGTACTCTTTGCCCAAAATTGTTAGTCACTACTGACTAATATATGATCATTTTTTTGAACTTTATTTACCTTCCTGCGTCTAAAAAGATTTCTAATGGATCAAATTTGTCTCCACTCTATAGATTTTTCTGTTAGTGTCCTTCGAGTACGTGGGGTACGATATGAAGATTCTGGTGGTTTTGGCTCTGACATTTTTTAGTCTACAATCCTTTGCATTGAACGCATGCGGTGCTCTTTTTATGCAACAAGGATTCGTGTTGGAACAAAAGCTCAATGTCTTAGAACTTGCCGTCACCTATCATCAGAATTACCTCAATTCACCGGAAGGCAAAGCTCAAGTTGCGCGCATGGAAGAACTCTTAAACACCAAATACAAACTCAAAAAAGATTCCAATGGAAGACCTTATTTTCAAATAGTGTTTGAACCCAAAGAACCCGTTAAAGAATCTGTGCTAGTCGCTATCACTTCTTCTATTCCTAATATGACTGTCGTTTACAATTTAAATCCCATAAAGAAAAATTAGCCTTTTTTGATATGAACAATGGCGTTGAGGGCCGCTTTTAGAAAAGCTTCGGAATCCTTGCCTTCTTTGAGGGCTCTTTCAAAGGCTACTCGTGCTTCTGGAATATTGCTGCCTGCCGGAAGACCTAAAACCTCATAGGCATCCCAAGTCTCACCGTTGAATTGAAATAGAATATTTAGAACTTTCTCATATTGATCGTTGTTTTCTTGTTTCTCTCGAAAAACAGCCTCAAATTCACCAGCTTCGATTGTGCGTTTATTTTTAGAGAAATTGAGTTTAGATGGTTTTTGAGACTTGTTGTCTCTCTTGTAGAGAATAAAAAGAATGATGACAAAGAATATGTTTGCCAGTAAAAACCACTTCATAACTTAAGATTAAAGGTGAAGTAAAGTTATGGCAAATCCTAATCCATTCGACCAGCAAAAGCCCATCCCCAACGTCAAGCATGTGATTGCTATTTCTTCCGGCAAAGGGGGAGTTGGTAAAAGTACCGTGACTTCTCACCTCGCCTTGGCCCTTGCTCAAAAAGGGGCAAAAGTTGGACTCTTAGATGCGGATATTTATGGTCCATCTATCCCCAGAATATTTGGGATCTTGAATCAAACCCCACCCGTGAACTCAAGCAACAAATTAGAGCCTATTGAGCGCTATAACGTGAAAATCATGAGCATGGGACTTCTCGTAGAGGATAATCAAGCGCTTATTTGGAGAGGCCCAATGCTCTTTAAGGCCCTTGAGCAACTCTTGCGAGATGTGAACTGGGGAGAGCTAGACTATCTACTCGTGGATCTTCCTCCGGGAACTGGCGATGTTCAACTTACACTCTGTCAAAAGATCCCTATGTCTGCGGCTATTACGGTTACGACTCCGCAAAATATTGCATTGATTGATGTGACCCGATCTATCGATATGTTCAAAAAACTGAATGTTCCAATGTTTGGATTGATCGAAAATATGTCTTATTTCCTGGCCCCAAGTGGTGAACGCATGAGTCTTTTTCCTAAAGGCGAATTGGACAAATACATCAAAGAAAATGAAATTCCCAAACTCGCAGAAATTCCATTCACTCAAAATACAGCCATGGGTTGTGAAATTGGAATTCCAATTGTGCAGTCAAAACCCGATTCTCTAGAGGGAAACATCTTCGGAGAACTAGCAGAGAAAATTCTACGTAAATTCGTCTAATATTCCAACAGCCTTGTTATTTTTTCCAATTTTGAGTCTAAATTGTGTAGTTGACGACAATATTCGTGCCATCCATTGTGGTTTTTAGCTTTACCACCGATTCTATATATAACCATGACGATGTCGACAAAGGAGGTATGTTATGAAAACAAAGACCACAGAAACTTCAGATGAAACCACTTCAAAAACTGCACCGCCACCTACAAATTCTTATGAGAATTTTGATAGCCAACTCAGCGAGTGGTCTCAGAAGCTAGATGAGTTTAAACATAAACTCACAAAAGTAGGTTCTGATATACAGAACGAAGCCACTCAAAAGATCGAAGATCTAGAAATGAAGTATAAAACCGCCTCTGAAAAAATAAACGATCTTAAGGACAAAGGACTTTTAGCGAAAGATGAAATGAAAACTGGTTTTGAAAAAGCCTGGAAAGAACTTTTACAGGCTTATGAATCAGCTAGAAAAACTTTTCACTGACCTATTTGGGTATGACGAGCTTGGTCCCAACGAGAAGTTTAGATCTTCTACTCAGATCGTTGGCAGCCAAGATTCTTGATAACGACACATTGTATTTTCTAGCAATATTTAAAAGTGTATCCCCACGTCTTACAATGATCTGCTGTTTCTTGTCTTTTTTAATTCTCTTAGAGCTTTGAGGTTTCTTTTCAGCTGTTCTAGATTCTTTAAGCGTCCTCCGTAAATCTTGAATGATCTGTTTTTGGTTTGCTTGTCCTTCTGGAACTTTTAGAAACTGACCCACCCGCAATGCGCTTTTGGAACCCAAATTATTCATAGATCTAATTCTAGAAATCGTAGTTCCGTGTTTTTTTGCAATTCTATGAAGAGTGTCACCGTGCTTCACTTTGTATCTGTAACTTTCATTTGAACGAACCATTGCGATCGCTCTTGTATTCGCCACATAACTCTTAGACATAGCCACAGTTGCTTTCTCAGTAGAGTTTGTTGGAACTCTGATCACGAGGCTTTGATTATTTAAGTTCGGAGCAAATTCCGTATTGAATTGTGGATTTAGAGATCTTAAATCTTCGTACTGGATACCCATTTCTTGCGCCATCGTTCTTAAATTCACAGTTTGGCTCGCCACAACCTCTGAGAATGAAAGAGGCTCGTGATATTCTAAATTTGTAAATCCGTACTTCTCTGGATTCTTGGCAATCATTCTTGCAGCGATATATTTTGGAATGTAGTTCGCAGTTTCCTTAGGAAGCATCTTTTTTGTTTCTGCAATTGTCCAGAAATCTCTAGAATCATGCTTCATCAATACTCTAAACATTCTGTTTTCACCGCCATTATAGCCTGCGAATGCAAAATACCAATTGCCAAATACATTGTATAAACTTCTAAAATATTTTACCGCTGCAAGGGTAGATTTGAATGGATCTTTTCTTTCGTCGATCAAGGAGTTGATTTGAAGATTGTATCTTCTTCCCGTTGGCGCGATAAACTGCCAGTATCCTACAGCTCCCGCATGTGATCTTGCTGAAGAACCAAATCCTGATTCAATCAACGCGATATAAACTAGATCTTCGGGAAGACCATTTTCTTTTAAGATTTTTTTCATCGCCGGGAGATATCTTGCAGATCTCTCGAGATATTTTTGCATGTGTACAGACCCACGTTTACTTTGGAAATAATCCAACCATTTTTGTACATGGCGATTATAGTGATGTGGAATATCTGGGTAAATTTTTAAAGATACTTTTGCATCCGGAATGTCTACACGAGCTGGCTCCGCTTGACTGGATTTCTCTAAAGATTGATCAGTTACCTCAGGTGCACTCACAACGTCTTCTTTTTTTTCTGCATCTTCAGCATCAATAGGAAGAATATTGGGTTGATCTGGGTCTACAGGGATTTGAACAATTTCATCTTCATCATGAGCATCATTTTTCGCTTCATATCTCTTGTTCAAAGAACCGCAGCCGGACAATATAAGCACGCAGAGTAAAGTGCTTAACAACGTTGTGAAATTTCTCATCTTATCTCCAATGTCGAGAGTCTACAATATAGCGCCAAAAATTTTACGTTGGGCATCTATCTAATTTAGTATAAAAAACCTTGGCGCCGCAATCAATAATCAATGGAACTCAGTTTCCAATAGGAGTACTGGACTGTGCCGTAGAATTGACCCAAACCGGATCTTTGACTTGTACCTTACTCGAGTCAATCAATTGATAAATCAGGTAATTTCTCAATATCGCTTTCACGTAAAATCTCGTTTCATTCCACGGAAGGAGATCCACCCAGACCTCATATTCTGGACTCGACGTTAATTGAGGAGAAATCCCTGAGGACTGCATCCATCTTTTTAATCGAGTTGGGCCTGCATTGTATGCTGCCAGTGCAAATGGAACGTTGTTGCCAAAATCTGTAATCATTTTCGCAAAATAATAAGTTCCCATGCGGATATTTGTTTCTGGATCAAATAATGTTGTCGGAATTTCTAGATTTTTAATTTTTAAAGCTGTAGCAATTTCTTTTGCTGTGGGTGGAATCATTTGCATCAATCCGTAAGCGCTGCTCGATGAAACTGCGAACACATTGAAAGAGCTTTCTTGTCGAATCAAGCTCATCACAAGTTTTGGATCTACTTTTCTGATGTTAGCTTGTTCAATGATCAATGGTTCAAACTCTTTTGGATAAGCTGTTTGTAGCAATGAAAAATTTCTTAAGGCAGAGTTTTCATCCCAAGCCTTGTTCAACATAGAAATCGCTTTTGGATAATTAAATGCTGCTGCATAATGTCTTGCAAGCATGGCAATTCCCTCAGGGTTTTCAGGTACCGGAATTTCATTCAACTCTAAGTTTGCCTCTTCATACCAACCGGCTGCTGATAAAGTTTGGAATCTGTCCCAGGATAATTTTTCTTGTGGGCTCAACCAAATGTCCTGCTTTTGAGTAAGTTTTTTCTTTAAACTACCAAAACTCACTTCGCCTTTGTTCAGCTCAGCAACTGCCCTTAATCCATAGTATGAAAATGGAAATTTCTGAATGAGTATTTGCACTTCTACTTGCGCTCTCTGAGAATCTGTTTTTTGCGCTGTTCTCCAGAGCCAATATCTCGCCATCAATTCTAAATCTGAATACTGAAGCTGAGATATTACTTTTTCAAAATTGGAGATGGCTTTAGAATAATTTTTATCTATGTATTGCATCATTCCTAAATAGAAATACGCATCGACGGACTCTTTTGTTCCAGAATATTTTTCGGTCACTTCTTTAAAATATTTTTGCGCTTTCCCAAAATCCTTATTATGCATGGTGGATTTTGCCAAAAGATCTACGATTTCTACGGAAGCAATATCACCTTTTGATTTTGTATAGGCTTCTTCTGCAAGATCCGCGGCATCTTTATACTGACCAGTTCGGTAAGCTCTCTTTGCCCAATCTAAAAGCCTTTTTGAATCTGCACGCTTCATCACGTTGATAAAATCATATCTTAGAACTTTAAATTGCTTTTCATCTTGTTGAGAAATCGATTGATAAGACTCACTGATTCTCTGGGTTGCCCAGTCGGCTCGAAGACTTCCTGGATATTCTTCGATCAACTCCATGCCATCTTGAGTTGCTGAGAACAAATCTCCAGATTTTAATGCACCCGTCATTCTCTCTACTATTTTTTGTTCTTCTTGACCAAGGTTCACTAGCAGTGGTTTTTCTTCGGCAGCTGTGTCTTGATCTTTATCTTTCTTAAATAAAAGTGCAGACTCGATCGCTTTCAATTTATCTCTGAGATTTACGTCATCCTTTTGAACTAAGCTTTTTAAAATATACGCTTTTGCAGTTAAAAGATTCTGCTGCAAGAAGGAAAGCTCCCCGGCCATTTGGAATGCGCGAGCTTTTTGCTCTGGATTCATCCAATCCTGAATATCCAAAAGCTCTCCCACCGAAGACCATGCCAATTGTGGTCTGTTTCTGATTTCCCACTCTAGAATTGCAAAATGGCTATCCACATAGCCGCTCTTTAATTTATCTTTATATGGGCCTCTTAAAAGCCAATCCGGTTGTCCTTTCAATAAGCCATTCAAAACTCTCAACTGAGCAACGCCAGACTTTTTTGAATTCACCCCGTTCAATTCACAATCGTACTGAACTGAAAGTATCCAGGGTCTCAAAATTTTATTAGAGGCATAAGCCGCCTTGCCTTGTGACTGACAAGCACTGAAATTTCTTGTGATTTGGGAATTCTTAAGCTGTGCCAATGATTTGTATGCGGGCTTAAGATCTTTCGCTTTTTTATCAAAAATCCAACGTGTTTGCGGAACTTCTTTTTGAAAATTCATTTGCACTGGCTGAAGACTTGCCATCACGTTGCTCGATAAAAAGACAACTGCTATTCCTAGACTTATGGATTTCGTAAAACTAAATTTCACCACGTACCTCTCTGGTCTCAATACTTGCTATGGCAAGTCCTACTTTTTTTGATCCTAACTATTCTTTTGATAGATTTCTATAGCACGAGTCAAATAACCTTTTAAAGATTTGATTTCCTCTTTAAACCTCTTGTCATTAGCAATTGGCCCTACAATTTCTTCCGGAGCAAAGCCCAATGTCTCAAAATATTTTAAACTCTGTCTAAATTTATCATCTAAAACTCTCAAAACACTTGGGGGCAATTTTTCAATCAATTGGTCAATTTGATGTGTATCTTGATCCATCGTCATTTCACTGAGCAGGAAGTCCACCAAGTTCACCACGGATACGCCCGCTTCTCTGAATTTTTTATCGCTCTGAAGTTTTGAGACTCCATTCATACGCTTGCTCATTTCTTGAACAAGCACAATTCTTTTCTCACCAACTCTAATCTCTTTGATATAAAGCCCCATCAAAGCTAACGCCGTAAGTACAGTGACTATCATCCAAATTTTATTCCACATTTCTTGTGTCATTGTGAATGAAGATTCTTTGTAAACCAAATTTGGCAAAGTGATTTTTACTTTTTCTTGAGACTGAGTCATGAATCCCTGATCACCACCCGATGGCAGTTGATTTTTACCCGCCACAACTTTGAGTGGAATTGGCTGAGTCGTTCTCTTTTCAAATTGACGAGTGTTAGGATTAAAAAAACTCACGCTCAGACCCGGAATAGTAAGTTCCCCGGTTTTTCTTGGAATCAACAGAATTTCAAATTCTTTAAAACTTGATCCATCAGTTGAAAATTTTGAATCACTCTTTGTATCATATTGCTCAAATCCTTCAGGCAAATTTAAAGCTGGAATCTCAATTTGCTTGGCGTTTCCTTTGCCTTCAAATCTCACTTTGAAGGTGAAAGGTTCATTTGCTGCCACAGTTGTTTTGTCTACAGAACCCTTGATATCAAATGTTCCAACTGCACCAGAATAATCCGTAGGCTGACCTTGAGATGGCACCGGCAACACTTCAATTTTTACTGGAGGATTTACTTTGGTGAAAGTATAGGGCTTTCCAAATACACCAAAAGCACTCGACATGATTGCTGTTGCCCTTAATTTGTAAGAATCAATTGTTGCAGTTCCTGGCTTAATTGGAAAGAGAGCGTAGGAAACGAGCAATGCTTTTTTATATGGCAAACCATTGATCACTACGTTTGTAAAATTCAATCTCGTAGCAATCTCGATATCTTCTTTCCAAAAGCTTTTTAGATCTGGATATTTCATCGGTTCAAAGTTTGTTAAATTGTTTTGCGTATAGAGATACCAGGTCGCTGTGATTTGCTCTCCGGCGTAAACTTTTTGCTTATCCACTTCTACACGAATAAAAAATGCTTCATCAGGATTGATATTCGATGGAGCTTGCTGAGCTTTAGGAATTGTCCTTTGCAACAACTGACTGAAGATCGCATCGGCTTCGTCCATGGCGTCTTGCGCATCATCTTCTCCGTAGTTTGGCTGAGGCGCCTGCGGTTGTGATGGCCTTACGTTACCAGCACTCTTCATTACTTTTAGATTTATAGAATTACTTCTTAAGGTATTTTGACCCACAACCACTTCCGCCGGCGTGATGGTGAACTCTCCAGGAGCTTGCGGCACCAGTCGATAATTAAAAATCTGACGTCTAACAAAACTGAACTTTCCATTTACGAATTCACTACGCGATTCCACCTGAGACCCACGATCAACGAGATTAAATCCACTGATATCCGGTAGCCTTGGCTCACCCACTCCACCACTTTCAGAGCTAGATACAATAATGGAATAGAGAAACGATTGCCCCATCACGATTTGGACTTCGCCATTCGCCTGGCCGTTGATTGTGGCAATCACTTCGTCTTTGGCTTCTACTTTAAGGCCTGTGAAAAGAGAAAATAATAATATTAAAGTACTTAAAGCTCCACTACCAATCTTTACCATTTGGAGTCTCCTTGCTTTTTTTATCATTCATTTTGGCGCGAATTTGTTCTTCTTGCCTTTTTAATTCATCTAAAATTCTTCTGACATCTTGCTCACTCAAATCCTGACTTTTGAAAGGCTTTGGAGCTTTTTTCTTGTTTTGGTCCTGCTTTTGTTGATCAGGTTCTTTTGGTTGCTGCTGCTGCTTTTGATCTTGCTTGTTCTGTTCATCTGATTTTTGCTCCTTATCAGAATCATTTCCCCCGCCACCATTGCCCTGGAACAATAATTCAATATTGTTTTTTACTTCTTCTGATTCGGGGCGAATATCCAAAGCCGCCTGATAATATTTTAAGGCACTTGGAATATTCTTTTGCTCTCCATAAACTCTTGCGGCGTTAAATAAGGATTGAAATTTCAAATTTTGATCTTCAGTAGAATTAGCTGTTGATAAATATTCTTTGATCGCTTTTTCTGGTTCCTTGGAATTCTCATGAACAACGCCCAAGTTATAATGAAGAGCTCCAGCCTTTGGATAATTCACCACTTCTTTTTCAAGCTGGATTTTACTATCTATAAGTTTCTCATCTGCAAACATCCCCACAGCCTTGTTATTCTTGTAAACCAACGAAGGATTTTCCGCAAAAGCACCACTCAAGAGTAACAGTAATGAAATTATCATTTTGGTTTCCTCTCCGTGATATTTTTACGTTCCGTCATCAACATCTCGATCATCAAAAGAATAAAAGCAATAAACAATGGAATTTGAAATCTCTCGTCATACTTTTTCATAAAGTCGCTTTCAAATTCCGATTTTTCTAATTTCCCAAGATCTGCTTCCAATTGCCTTACTTCATCACCAGTAAACGAAGCATGATAATAGGCACCCTTGCCCTCTGAAGCCAATTGTCTCAAGAAATCAGTGTTGACCTTAGACATAACAATTTGACCTTCAGAATTTTTTTTGTAGCCCTTCAATTGACCAAAATCATCTCTTGCTGGAATGGGCGCGCCTTGCGCCGTTCCCGCACCAATCGTGAAGATACGCACACCTTTACTTACAAGGTCTTTGGCTTGTTTCAAAGTGTCATCGTCATGGTCTTCACCATCGGAAATAAATACTATCACTTTTGTAACTTTAGTGAGCTCGTCTTCTTCAATTCCACCGCGCTTGAAAGAATCCAGGGCTGCTTTAATCACGGACCCAAAATTTGTTCCTTGATTACTGATGGAGTTCGGGTTGATCGTTTCTAAAAACATCTTCAACGCTGAATAATCAGTGGTCAGTGGGGACATGAGTGCGGCACTTCCCGCAAAACCAATCAATCCCACTTTATATCCATTCACGCGATCCAAAAGCTTGGTAATAATGTTCTTTGAAACTTCTAGACGGTTCGGCTTTAAATCTTCAGCCATCATGGAGTTAGAAATATCGAGTGCAAAAATAATCTCAATCCCTTCCATTTTAACTTGTTCCGTTGACTCTCCTAATTGCGGACGGGCAAGAGAAATCACAATGAATACGACCGCGAGAATTTCAAGAATAAATTTTATATTGCGCTTTCTTTTAGAAAGAAAGCCAGTCAAAGAATCATAAATCTCTGCCTTGAATAGTTTTTTAATTTTATCCGAGCGAATTTTGAAAGCCAAGAAGGCCAAAACAATCAGCACCGGTATTGCTGCCAAATAGTATAAATAAATCATATCTTGAAAACGGAACATCTACGGCCCCCTTCTCAAAAGTGTAAGCCTTAAGAAAAGACTTGCCACCAATAGATAAAAGGCCCACTTCAAATAAGTTTGGTAGAGCTCTGTATATCTTGTGAATTTATTCACTTCAATTTTTGTTTTTTCTAAACGGTCAATGTCTTGGAAAACTTTTTGCAAAGCCCCTGTGCTACCTGCGCGGTAGTATTTTCCACCCGTTTCACTCGCCAATCTCCCTAAAAGATCGTCATTTACTTTCGAGTGGATCGGCTGGTATGTTTTTATAGTTCTACCAAATGGATCGGTCATCGTCACCGGAAGCTGGGCTTCTCCATCTACGCCGGCACCAATAGAATAAATTTTAATTCCGTAGCCTTTGGCAATGTCTAGAGATGTTTCTGGATCAATGGTTCCAGAGTTATTTTCGCCGTCCGTTAAAAGAATAATTACCCGACTCTTCGCCGTAGAATCTTTTAATCTTGCAACAGCATTGGCCAGCGCCACACCAATCGCGGTTCCCATCTTGATGGATCTGGTGGGCTCAACTTTTCTTAAGCTTTCTAATAGAATAGGATAATCAAGGGTCAGCGGCACTCTGGTGTAGGATTCACCAGAAAAAACCACTAGGCCAATACGGTCAGAAACTCTTTTCTTAATGAAATCTTCAATTGTTTTTTTAGAAGATTCCATACGGTTCACCGGCTGCATGTCTTCAATCAACATACTGTCCGAGATATCTAAGGTCATCATGATGTCAATACCTTCAACATTTCTTTTTACTTTTGTATCAGAAACTTGAGGTCTCGCCAATGCAAACACCAAACAGATCAATGCTAAAATTTTTAATAATAATGGCAAACCAGAAAGGTAAGATCTTATCCCTCGAGGAAGCCTTGCAATCTGTCCAAGGCTTGAAAATTTTAACGTCGGTTTTTTCTTGGCTAAGTATAAAACGTAATAACCAATATAGAGCAAAATCAAAATCAGTAATGAAAAAGCCCAAGGATTATGCCAGGTCATGCACGCCCTCTCTTTTTCTGAGAAAGGGCTTCATCGATAATCTCGGTTAACTTTTGCGCGCGATCCATCAAATACAATCCATCAGATTTTTTGATGTCACTTTTTGTTTTAGCAAATTCAGAAAAATATTTTTTTATATCGTCGCCATGATCACGATAAATTTTTGGATATTTTTTTTTGATTTCGCCTAAGATCTGACGAATTCCCCAGATGTGCGCAGGGATATGCAAGCTTCGACTTAAAAATATTTTTAAATCTTTATCAATTTGATCCGCAAATCCCCTAGGAGAAATGTGCTCCACTTCCAACGCTTTTTCCATTCTGCGGACGGACTTAAAAAAACTATCTAAAGGACTCAAGGCCGCTTCTAAGTTTTTTAGATCATCAAAAGCTTTTTTGCGGTTCTTAATTTTCTTAAACTGCAAGTATGGAAGTGCAATTGTATTTACGATCACTGCCACCAGCAAAATCCAAAACCATATTGGATAAGAAAGTTCCCACATAGGAAAAGAGCCCACCGGCTGCGGAGGATTTGTTGGGTCCTGCTTCAAAACACTTTTCAAGGACCAATCAAATCCCGTGAGCGTCACTTTATTTTTTCCATCGTACATGACCACTTGATCTGATTTATGATCTCCAGTTCTATAACTAGTTACTATAAATTCAGATTTGTCTGGCATATAAGTTTGAACTTGCAACAACGTGAGCGAAGGAATTTCGTCCGTGAGCTGAGGATCTTTAATCTGTAAAGAATCTTGCGCAATTCCCTCTGTTGCCCCTTCACAAGATAGAGCGAGCTTCTCGCCCACCGTAATCTCAGCATTTTTCGAAAGCTTACAATTCCACTGGCTCATTTGCGAGACCTCATTTTGAAATAGGAAATGAGCGGATCTACAAAATCATTATTGGTTTGAACAACAATTTTTCCAACACCAGATTTTCTCAGCTCTTGGTCTCTGAGTTTTTTACTTTCGATACTTTTCTCTTTGTAATGTTTTTTAAATAGCGGACTAGATGTATCTACCGCGATGATTTGATCTGTTTCAGAATCTTGCATTTCTACTAAACCCATTGAAGGCAATTCATTTTCAAATTGATCTTCAACAACGACCGCAACCGTATCGTGCTTCTTACCCAAAAACCTCAGTGAACGTTCGTAGTTCGTGTCGATAAAGTCTGAGAATATAAATATATTTGTTTTTTTATTCAGCACTGCTCGCAGATGTTCCATCGCTTCTGAAATTTTTGTTTTCTTACTGCGAGGTTCAAAGAATAAAATATCTCTGAGGATTCTGTGCACATGACCACGGCCTTTCTTAGGAGGAACGTAATGCTCGACTGTATCCGAGAAAAGCAAGAGACCAATTCTATCGTTATTCTTCACCGCACTAAAACTCAAGAGCGCAGCCAATTGAGCAATTACATCTTTTTTTAAGTAATACTTAGAACCAAACTCTCCGGATCCACTCACATCCACAGCAATCATCAACGTGAGTTCGCGCTCTTCATCATATTTTTTTATGTATGGCTTATCGGCTCGTGCCGTGAGAGTCCAAGAGATGTGTCGCACATCATCGCCCGGAACATACTCTCTGAAATCAGAAAAAGTCATACCCTGGCCTTTAAAAGCAGAATGGTACTCTCCTGCAAAAAGAGAGTTCACTAGCTTTCTTGTTTGAATTTCAAGAAGCTTAACTTTTTTTAAAAGCTCAGGACTGAGTTCCATGAATTATGGCACCTCAATGTGATTTAAAACCTCATTGATAACTTGATCTGTTGATACTTCTTCGGCCTCGGCTTCATAAGTTAAAATGATTCTATGTCGAAGAACCAAGTAAGCAATGGCTTTCACGTCATCCGCCGTCACGTAACCCCGACCCTTTAGGAAAGCATGAGCTCTCGATGCTTTTGCAAGAGAGATTGTTGCTCTAGGAGAACCACCCACTTGCACTAAACTTTCAAGCCTCCTCAACCCCATGGCGCTCGGCTGCCTAGTCGCAAAAATAATTTCAACAATGTAGTTTTTAATTTTTGCATCAATGTAAATTTCATTGATTAATTTTCTCACTCTTAAAATATCATCTTTGCCCATCATCGCATTCACTTTGGGAATTGCATCAGTTGAAAGATTTTCTAAAATCGTAAGTTCTTCTTGGCGATTCGGATACTTCACCACCGTCTTGAACATAAATCTATCCATCTGCGCTTCTGGAAGTGGATATGTGCCTTCTTGTTCAATCGGGTTCTGAGTTGCCAAAACCAAAAATGGCATTTCGAGAGGATAGGTAGTATCCCCAATAGTCACTTGCTTTTCCGCCATCGCTTCAAGCAAAGCACTTTGAACTTTTGCAGGAGCACGGTTGATCTCATCGGCCAAAACTATATTTGTAAAAATCGGACCTTTTTTTGAAGTGAACTCATTTGTCTTTTGATTATAAATCATCGTCCCCACAAGATCTGAAGGGAGCAGATCGGGAGTGAACTGAATTCTTTGGAATCCCAGCGAAGTGGCCTTGGCAAAAGTTGAGATCGCCAAAGTTTTTGCCAATCCCGGAAGGCCTTCCAGCAAGACGTGTCCACCGGTGAGTAGGCCCATCATAATACTTTCAGCCATTTCTTTTTGTCCGATAACAACTTTAGAAACTTCTTGAAGCACGGATTTTATGTATGGATTTTCTTTTTCAATATCACGATTCAATTGTTCGATTTGCATGTCCCTTGTTCTCCCTAATGATGTGCTCTAATAGGATAGATTTTTAGAAGCTAGGGACCAACAAAAATGTGATGCATTACGAGTACTTTACGCAATTGGTCAGAGATGCTGCGTTCACAGCTAGATGCAATGGTTAGTAATGCTTTAAGTTAACAGGCGACTACAAGGCCGATACAAATGTGTTTTTTAAAAAGACTTGTATCGGCCGCGTAAGTTATAAGAATATAAAGTAAGTTTTGAGGAATTTAAATTCATTTCGCCTGTTAACTTAAAGCATTATTAACCACTGAAGGAGTCGAATGTTTATACATCATCGGGGATGGATCTTCTTAGGAATAGTTTCTTTTCTATTTCTAATTGCTGGGCAAGCTTTATTCGGAAGACAAGGCCTTCTTATGGGCTTTCTTGCTGCCAGTGCTCTTAACTTTTATATTTATTTTGTATCTGAAAAAATGATCTTTAATTTTTTCAAGGCAGAGGCCCTGACAGGACAAGACTCTTGGGGCGTGACCTCTTCTCTAGTCAAGGCAGCAGAGAATTTTCATAGCTTTCCCCCGCAAGTTTACATCACAAAAATTGATTCTCCTCTAATTTTTTGCACATCGCGTGGATGGGGAAAATCAAAAATCATTCTTTCCGAAGCTCTTCTCAACAAGCTCACTAAAGAAGAAATCCAAGATTTATTAATGATTCACATGCTATACCTTTTATCTTTAAGCGCTTTCTTTATTGGATTTAGAGCTCAATTTGCCGAGATCATCTATGTGATTACAAAATTTCTAGATTTAATTCTGTCACTTCCATACATTGTTAGCGGCCAAGACAAAAAAATCGTATTCTTTCAAAAAATTCTTCTGCCATTCGGAACAATATTTGCTGAGACTCACAAGAAAACCCTTCTTCATGTGGACGAACAAGCTGCAAAACTCATTGGCTCAAAAGAAAGATACGCAAAGCTCATCTGGAAACTTCAAGGCCTTCTCCAAACAAAACCTTTCCCCGCTCCACCATCTCCTGTGATTTTGTTTATGATCAATCCCTTGACAACTAATGGTTTAGACAAATATTTCCAAAAGCATTTCGGACTCGACGTGAGAATCAAAAATCTCGTCGGCCACTACCCTATGTAAAAGAGGATACCATGACAGACCAACAAAAGATCGAAGCAAATATTTCCACTTTAGCCCTTTCATTAGGATCATCCGCTGCGATGGCGATGGGGCTGGCCCCAAATCCAATGAATGGTAAAATCGAAAAAAATATCGAAGTTGCTAAATTCAATATCGACATGCTGATGGTTTTAAAAGATAAAACCAAAGCCAATCTCACAAAAGAAGAGGAAAATCTTCTCCACAGAATGATTGTCGATCTTCAAACTAAATTCGTACAGGTTAAATAAGACAAATAAAAAACATAAGGAGTGAATATGAGCAAACTACTCGCTTTAATTCTCACGCTAGGTTTTATTTCTTCATCCCATACGCAAGCACAAGAAGCCGCGTATACGATGAAGCTAAGCGCCCCCCTACCGGCAAATATTTTTAGCGAACTCGCTAAGAAAATCAGCCCTGCCGTCGTCAGCATTTCTGTCAGCATCAACTACAAAAATAGACTTCCCCCTGGTGCTTATCAAGATCCATTCTGGCAATTCTTCGAGCAGTACGGCCAACCCGGAGGCTCCGGAGGCATGCCTCAACCAACCCCGGGAGATCTTAAAAATTTTCAACCCGTAGGCACAGGATTCATCATTGAGTCTGATGGATTGATTCTTACAAACTTTCACGTGATCGAAAATGCGGATAGTATTTATGTTCACGTTGCAAACAACGAAGAAAAATCCTTTGAAGCCAAACTCATCGGTGGGGATAAGAGAACTGACGTCGCCATTCTTAAAATCAACGCGGGAAAAAAACTCCCCGTCGCAGATTTAGGTTCTAGCGATAAAGTGGAAGTTGGAGAATGGGTTTCGGCCTTCGGAAATCCTTATGGCCATGAGTTCAGCATGACCAAGGGAATTATTTCGGCAAAAGGTCGTAAAATCAGAGATCTTAACGCGGTTCCATTCTTACAAACCGATGCTGCGATTCATCCTGGAAATTCTGGCGGGCCACTTGTCAATATCAAGGGCGAAGTGATCGGCGTAAACACGGCCGTTGATGCAAGAGCCGTTGGCAGCATTGGTTTTGCTATTCCTATTGATCACATTAAATCTATTCTTCCGGCTCTTAAAAAAGACGGAAGAGTTGTGAGAGGATTTATTGGGGTACAGATTGATAATATTTCTCCTAGAGCTCAAGCTATCCTTCAAATTCCCACAGCACAAGGGGCACTCATCATGGGTGTGATGGAACAAGGACCTGCGGATAAAGCAGGAATTAAAGCTTATGATGTCATCACTAAATTTGAAAATGGCAACATTTCATCTGCAGAAGAATTCAGCGATGCTATCAAAGACTTTCCAATTGGGAAAACCGCAAAAGTAGAACTCTTAAGACAAGGTAAAAAACAAAATGTAACTCTTATGATTGCAAATCCACCGGATGAACCTAGAGCCTTAAGAGTCCAAAAGCCTTTGAACCGTAAGGGCGATCAAGCTCCTTTCAGCGTTGGATTCAAAGTTGTGGATTTCTCGGAGACTATTGCACAAGAATTGGGAATCGCTCCAAGAGTTCCAAGAGGCCCGATTGTAGTAGAAGTTCAAGCGGGATCACCGGCAGCACAAAATGGATTGAAAGTTGGCGATGTGATCTTAGATGTAAATAAGCGTCCCGTGAAGAGCGCAAAAGAAGTGATTTCGGCTCTTAAGAAAGGCAGCAATCATTTGAGAGTTCAAAAGAAAGCGGAAGTCTCATTTATCTTCTTAGATATATAGATTTCGTAATATACTAGGTTTTGCGGGGCTAACGCGTGCTTTTAGATTTCGTATCTGAAGATGGGCTTGAGGGCACTTGTTGACATCTGAAAAAGTATTTTCAGATGTCTTTTTTGTTCTTAAGTCTGAAGTTTTAGGGTTTTGAGGTAGGTATTGAAGGCATCTAGATATTTTGTTCGAGCCTCGTATCCTTTCTTGGATTGAATTCTGTTTG
>JAZKEU010000022.1:0-4165 GCA_040386775.1 Bdellovibrionota bacterium
CACCTTTTCCTCAGATCTGCGTCATTTATGATGCGCATCTGAGGAAAAGGTGCGGCTCACCTTCTTGACTTGAACCCGCCGGCAACAGATAAGCTAATGATCTATTTTTGAATTTCGAAGCTTAATTTTTAAGAGGTAATTAATGGCAAAACCTTACGACATTAGTGTTTTAAATACGATTGCGCAAAGAGCGCTTTATTATGCCGTTCAGATGATTCACATCGCGAACCATAGAAAAGACAAAGAAAAAGGCGATCCCAAAATCGGTGGTCACCAATCTGCCAGCGCAAGCTCACTCCAAATTCTCGGGGCAATTCACCTGGTTTCAAAATCGGGTTTTGATCACATGGCGATCAAACCTCACGCCTCGCCTGCTGATCACTCTTACAATTATCTTTTGAATAATTTTTTAGATGAAAACAACAACCGTCTTCCTCAAGAGCTTCAAGAAATTGCTATGCATGGATTGAGAAAATTCTCTGACGATGGAACTCCTGTTTTCCAATCCTACCATTCTAAATACGATCCTGATCGTCACAACTTCTTACCATCAGGAACAGTCGGGATTCCGCCAGTTAACTTGGGTTATCTTGCACTTTCTTACAGATACGCTAAAGATCACGGGTATAAAGTGCCAGAGACCGCGCACTTCTGGGCTCTCTGTGGTGACTCGGAATTCCGAGAAGGTTCGCTCTTTGAAGCAATGCCTGAGTTTGCAGAACGTGAAATCGGAAACCTCACTTGGATCATCGATTATAACCGCCAGAGTTTAGATGGTCACAGAATTACAAATAAAGAAATCATCGGCTCCACTGATGACGTGAGATTAGCAAAAACCGCGGAAGCCAACGGCTGGGAAGTGTTTATGCTGAAACACGGCTCCATCAGACAAAAGCTTTTCAAAAAGCCAGGTGGCGATGTTTTCAAAAAGCTTTTAGACGAAGATTTAGCAGACTTTGAATTTCAATCTATGCTTCTAATCAAAGACAAAAAAGAATTAAAAAAACATTTAATAGAAAAACATCCCCAAGTGAAAAAATTTGTAGAAAGCGTGGATGATACTGAACTTCATGCATCTCTAAGAGATCTCGCCGGCCACGATTTTGAAATGATTATCGAAGCACTTGAGGCCAGCAAGAAAAACAAAAGAAAGCCTACTTTGATTGTTGCTCACACAGTAAAAGGCTGGGGACTTTCTGAAGCGGCGCAACCCGGAAACCACAACAGTCAGTTGGATCAACCAGAGATTGATGCTTTAAGAGAGAAAGAAGGCCTCCCTGCGGATCAACTTTTCAAAAAATTTGCAGAGAGCTCTAAAGAAGCAAAATTCCTAAAAACTCGTGGTGATGATCTTTATAAAGAAATTTTAAAACAGTATGAAATTAAAGAAGAGAACAAAAAATTCTTTAACGCAGAACTTGAAAAGCACGGACAAATTCCTGAGTCACTGGATATCAATTTAAAAATGGTAAACTACCCACACACACAGTGGATGTTGGGACAGTTGACAGCAAAGCTTACGCGTATTTCAAACACAGCGGACACAAAAGATGCCAAGCCATTAACAGATGCAGAGAAAGCATTTAAACTTCCATCAGAATTATTTGTATCTATGGCTCCAGATGTTGGAACCTCCACAAACTTGAATCCTGCGATGGATGGAAAAGTTTTCGGCGCTATGGATATCGAAGACTTCGAAAAAGAATTCTCAGTGAAAGACACAAAACTTCCAGATCTAGTTCCTGGTAGCGAAAAGTCAGATCGATTCATTCGTTTTGAAATCGCAGAATGCAACGTAATGTCTTGTGTGGGTTCATTTGGACAGATGAGAGATTTACTTGGAATCCCACTCTTCCCATTGATGACCGTCTATGATTTCTTTTTGAAGCGCGCACTGGACCAGTACTTTTACAACCAATACTGGAAATCTAGCTTCGTACTAGTGGGAACTCCAGCCGGCGTAACATTATCTCCGGAAGGTGCTCAGCACGGATGGAAGTCGGACTTCCAAATTCCAAACCAAATCGTTTGGGAACCGTTCTTTTGTAGAGAACTTGATTGGATTTTCTGCGATGCCATCAGAAGACATTTCTACTTTGATAATGACGGAAGGAACGGTCTTCACATCAGAGGCGTCACAAGAGGAGCTGACCAAAAAGAATTCTTGAAACGTTTGAAAACTCAAAAATTATTTAAAGTAGATCAATCTCAAATTCTTATGCCGCAAGGTCAGAATTATGAGGGCGCTGTCGACGAATCAACCGTGGATTCATTCAGTGAAGAAGAGATCATGAGTGCCGTAAGAAAAGATGTTCTTGCTGGTGGATACTACTTAATCAACTACGAAGGTTACGCTGGATACGAACCAGGTGATAACGTAGTAAATATTTTCTCTATGGGCTCACCGACCACAGAAGCGATTGCTGCCTCAAATAAGCTTTTAGAAAAAGGCATTTATGCCAACGTGATCGTGGTGACTTCAAATGATCTATTGATTGGAACGTTAGCCGAGCAAAATGATCATCATCACTTAAGACAAAAACTTGGGATCAACTCTAAACTTTACCTTCACCCAACTCAAAGCACACAATCACAGGCGGATCTCGTGACTTTGGCCGGCAGAAGAATTCCAATCGTGAGTGTTCATGATGGGGAGCCAGGACTCTTAGACAATATCGGCTCCATCATCGGCGTAAGACATGAAGTTCTTGCGGTGAAGAAACATTCTAAATGCGGAAGACCTTCAGAAATCTACAAGTACCACCACATTGACGCAGACTCTGTTGTCGAAGCGTGCGGGAAAGTTCTTTCTGAAACTGCATTAGAAGAAATCCAAGTTTCTAAATCGGTTTTAGAATCCGTAGGAAATTATTCTTCGCGAACAAATGACTGGCGAGAACTTTGGCCGCAAACTTCGCCGAACACAACTAAACATTAAGAGTTCGCGTGAAGTTAATCAATCAAGGCGAAATTATAAAGTCTCCGAATAAAAAACATCCGGAGACTATTGTATTTGTTCCTTTCTTTTTCGGAAAGAAACCACAAATGCGTCGCCATGCCGAGTTTATGGCAGAAATTGGTTACGATTCGGTAATCTTTAATCTTTCTTACAAACCCACAAAGGTTATTCCAAAACTTCGCAAATCGCTTTCTCTCGGTTGGGGGATTAAACACGTTTGGACGAGAGAGATCACAAAAATCTTAGACACTATCCCAGGCGATAAAATTTTATTCTCATTTTCAAATCCGACAACGGCAGCCCTGGAAACTATTGCCCTTCGAAATGCCAAAGATGTTAAAGCTTTGATCTGCGATGGGGGTCCATTTTACGATCTCTTAAAGTGCAATTGGAATTTCTTTATTCATGCAAAACCTCAAAAAAATCCTTTAAAAAGAATTGGCTGGAATATTTACGCTCGTGGAATTTGGACGATTGATCACGAAAAGGAAATCAAAAGAGATTTAAACTCTCTTCCGAAAGACTTCCCTATTCTTTCCATTAGAGGATGGCTTGATCCACTCGTACCAACCTCAGCCATCGACAAAGCTTTCGCGGGTCACGATCAAATTGACTTAGAAATTCTAAACTTACCTGAAGGCGGCCATCTCGACGGCCTTAAAAAATTCCCAGAGGTTTACAAACCGCGAGTCGCAGATTTCTTATCTAGTATTTCGAAGTGATTCTTAATCTTGAAGATTTTTATTAAATTGGCAGCTGTAGTTTTCACCTAAGAGCAATACCTGTCTTTTATACATATACACTCCTCACTATAGAGAAAAAATATTTCTGTTACTTGATGTTAACAGTGCACTTTCCAAATACAACGATAGGTAATCTGCTCCAAAACCCCACAGCGACATCAATACTTTTTGGATCTAGAACTCCTTGATATTTTTCAGCACAGTTTTTATTGAGCCTATCAACAGCCTCTTGATTACTCCATTTAGCACCTATAACACGTGATCGGCTGGTATTTACGTAAATTTGATGAGTTACAGTAGATGCATATGTCGTCGTACAAATAAGTATTAAGCTCACAACAGCCATTAATTTTCGCATAGAAATTATAGATTTTTTAATCATAACTTTTATCTCCTAGATAGTTAAATAAGCTGCTCACAAAAAAATTGCGGCCTTGGTGGGGGAACCAAGACCGCTTAGGGG
>JAZKEU010000022.1:4175-13718 GCA_040386775.1 Bdellovibrionota bacterium
AGTTACTTATATATATTGCAAAGCGATTGCCAACTTTTCCCTACTCCAAATCAATTAAAATTGATTTTTAGATGCCCATACCAACCATAAATGGAACCATCCACTAACACTCAAAATTCAATTTTCATCTAAATATATAATATTGCTAACAAATATACCTCTTGGACAATCCATAATCACAGCGACAATTTTGGCTTCGTTTATTTTATTTAAAAGTGTTTGAGTCCAATATCGCAACACTTCTGCAACAATTCTCAGATTGCTATAGACATCCATTTTCGACTTTAATTTACTAATGTTGTTATTTTATGAAGTCATATCTTTGGCTTAAAAGGAAAATACTATGAGAATTATTTTATTGTTCGTTTTTTTAATTTCGCTGTCCATTGATGTATTTGCTGATGAACCTATCTTCTCTAAAGAACAACTACTCTCTGAAGGATATCAAATCTTCCACTCAAGAACCATTTCAAGATCAGGAAAATCCTCCTTCCCAATAAAGACCCTGCCTTGGCCCGTACAATTTAAAGATGCATCTCACACTATCGCGAATTCGATGGCTCAATTTCAACCTTTCAGTACTCCCGGATATTTCCATTTAGGGTGTGATCTTATCGTAAATATGGGAGAAAAAGTATTTACTCCTGTCGGCGGAAGATTAGAAGCTGGGCATTACAGCTACACCAACAACGATGACGGCTCTAAAGTAAAATATTGGAAGCCTTGGCCTGAAACAGGCAATTCTACCTACTTTGAAATCGCAGTCGTTAACGAAGGTGGATATAGATTTGAATACCACCACATGGATAGAGATACCTTGCCAAAAGAAATCGTTGATATCTTAAATAATGGAGGTGGTTACATTCCCGCAGGAACATACGTGGGACGAGCCGTTTATTTTAGTAGTGATTATCATCACATTCATTACAATGTGATTGCTCCCAACCAGATAGCAATCAATCCCGAAGCCATCAGCCTTCCTATTCCAGACCATAAGGCACCAGAAATTTTTAATGTATTTGCTGTTTATGCAAATGGAGACGTAATCTCACTCAAAGAAAACTCACAACTGAATAAACGACCTATCGAATTTGTAGTGTGGACGCGCGATCAATTGGATGGCAGTGTTTATGATCAACCACCTACTCTTTCCATGATCGAATTCGAGTCTGGAGAAAAAGTCAGTTGGGACTTTCGAGAAAAACTAGCAGATTCAAATGGAAAACTCCCCAATCTATTTAATTTTATTCTCACGGAACTCAAAGTCGGTAAGGATATTTTACGCTCAGAAGGGGGCTACGGAATAGGCCGATCCCTTATCCGTTTATCTGTCCCTAAATTAGCTCATGGAAAATTTGTAATTACCGCCCAAGATATTTCTGGAAATAGCACTAAAATGACTGGAAATATTAAGCTTTAATTCGCAATTGCTGATTCAACCTAAATCTTAATGCCCACGGAAATTCCATCATGGCTTGGATAAACAATGGATTTAAATCTTTTAGAATCCGAGAAAGCTTCATGGAATTTCACCATCGCGGAGACTTGCGTTTTAGAATAGCCTTCTTGCGCTGCTCCCCACATTGATCCGCCCAAGAATGTATTATCGGCGATGATCAACCCACCTAGTCTCACATTCTTTTCCGCCCACAATAAATATTCCGGATACCCTGCTTTATCCGCATCGATAAATACGCAATCAAACGGTCCATGCTTCTCTAAAATTTTTAAATTCTCGTGAGCATCTCCAATAACCAATTCAATTTTATTTTTCATTTCTGACTTGTCGAAAAATCTCTGTGCATACTCAGCATTCTCCGTATTTTTTTCTAGAGTCCATACTCTTCCGTCTCCGTCTTTAGAAGAGGACATTCCTTGAGCCATATAGATCGCAGAATATCCATACAGACATCCGATCTCGACAATTTTTTTAGAGTCATGCACTTCCACCAGCGATTGCAAAAGTCTCGCCTCGCTGGGAGCCACCATCATGTGGTCGCATTTCTTAGTTTTCGCCGTCTCTCGCATTTCCAAAAATAGCGGTGCTTCTTTTACGTAGTACTTTTGAATAAAATGTTCTTTCTCGTCCCAAACTCTCATCTGCATTTCTCCTGCGAAATTTTCTAAAGTTTAAATAGCATGATTGGCTTTACCTTTGCATTGTAATCTATGGCCGTCAGAAGCAGTTTCCTTCTGACTCCACTTTATTATTAACGCAGTAAGACAAATTTACAGGTAATACTTAGTTATGCTTTGGATTTGTTTGAGTTTTTCGAGTCTTCTAGAGGACAATAAACGTTCGGGGGTTTTAAATGTCAGAGAACTTAGTAGAAGTAAAAAATCTATCCATCAATTTCAAAACCGATGACGGTGTCGTGAATGCCGTAAAGAACATCTCGTTCAATATCCCACGCGGGAAGACAGTTGGACTTGTGGGCGAATCAGGTTCTGGAAAATCGGTGACCTCTCTTTCCATCATGCGCTTGATTCCAAACCCACCAGGAGAAATTTCTAGCGGCTCTATCACTTTCGATGGCACCGATCTTTTAAAACTTCGTGAATCTAAAATGCGCGAGATCCGTGGAAATAAAATTTCTATGATCTTCCAAGAACCAATGACTTCTCTTAACCCTGTATTCACAGTTGGGGACCAGATCGCGGAAACTATTCTTCTTCACCAAAATGTTTCAAAGAGTGAAGCTTACCAAAAAACTTTAGATCTTATGCACCAAGTGGGAATCCCCGATCCTGAAAAAAGAATCAAGGCTTACCCACACGAAATGTCCGGTGGGCAAAGACAAAGAATCATGATTGCAATGGCTATTGCGTGTAATCCTGTTCTCCTTATCGCCGATGAACCTACGACGGCACTCGACGTAACCATTCAAAAACAAATCTTAGAACTTCTTCACGACCTCCAAAAGAAATACAAAATGAGCATGCTCTTCATCACGCATGATCTTGGCGTGATTGCCGATATCGCTGATGAAGTTGTTGTTATGTATCGTGGTGACATCGTAGAAAAAGGAACAACAGAACAGATCTTCAGATCACCAAAACATCCTTACACCAAAGGGTTGCTAGCTTGCCGTCCATCCCTTGAAAGAAATCCTGTCAGACTTCCTACGGTGAGTGACTTTATGTCAGCTGATGGAAAAGAAAAAACTTTCGACGTTGCAGCTCACGCTCAACAAAAAGTGATTAAGCCCATCGGAAACGATAGCCCAATATTACTTGAACTCACAGATGTGAAAAAACATTTCCCAATCAAAGGCGGAATCTTCGGTGGAGTGAAATCTCTAGTGAAAGCTGTCGATGGTGTTTCTCTTCAAGTCAGAAAAGGAAGAACTCTTGGACTCGTTGGAGAATCAGGATGTGGCAAATCAACTCTTGGAAGAACTATCCTAAGATTGATCGAACCGACCGAAGGACAAATCAAATACAATGGCGTGGACATTCCATCACTCAACTCTACAGATCTTAGAAAGCTCAGAAGAAAAATGCAGATCATTTTCCAAGATCCGTATGCTTCTTTAAATCCTCGAATGACCATCGCAAGCGCGATCATGGAACCCATGACGATCCATAGTCTTGGAAAAGACAAAAACGAACGCATGGACATGGCAGCAGCCTTAATGGACAAGGTTGGTCTTGATAAGAAATTCTTAAACAGATACCCGCACGAATTCTCTGGCGGCCAAAGACAAAGAATTTGTATCGCTAGAGCATTAGCGGTTCAACCAGACTTTATAGTTTGCGATGAATCCGTTTCGGCTCTCGACGTTTCGATCCAAGCGCAAATTTTAAACTTACTTTTAGATCTACAAAAAGAAATGAACTTAACTTACATTTTCATTTCTCATGATCTAGCCGTCGTGAAATTCATCGCCGACGAAGTTGCAGTCATGTATAACGGTAAAGTGGTAGAAAAAGCTGATGCGATTTCCATCTACGAAAACCCTCAACACGACTACACAAAGAAATTATTAAGCGCAATTCCTAAGGGAATACCAAAATCATTCTCAATTTAACGCACAAGCGACACAAAAAGGTGCAGGGAACTTTTTATTTTTTTGCTGTGAGCTTTAGGAGAGTGGCTACGGCTTTTTTCATTTTTTCTACGTCGAAGGGTTTTTTAATATAGTCGTCGGCGCCGACTTCGAATCCTCTTTTTACATCGAGTTCGCTTGTTTTGCCCGACAAGAAAATCAGAGGGATGCGTTTTAGGTCTTCGTGTTCTTTTAGAAGCTTTGCTAATTCATAACCATTCAGCCATGGAAGACCTATATCGAGTACAATCAAATCAATCGGCGAATCATCAAGAACGTCAGACAACTGCGTTCCATCCGCTGCTGTGATGGTTTTGTAACCTTCAGCTTCAAAAATTCTTCTTAGTGCTGCGCGAATTGTTTCGTCATCGTCAATGACAAGAATACTCTTAGGATCTTCTTTTTTTTGAACTTTACGGAATTGATCAAGAGACACAACATCTTGTTGAGTCATCTTTTCTTTCGTTAGTTTCTCGATCTTGTCGATGAGTGACTTCGTATTGATTTTTTTAGACATCCCTATCTTCCTAATTTTTTAAAGATCACATCACATGTGATTTTTTTCTAACCATCTTTCTGAATCAATTGCGGCCATACAACCTGTGCCGGCCGCAGTGACTGCTTGTCTGTAGATTGGATCTTGAACATCACCACAAGCAAACACTCCGTCTACATTCGTGTACGTCGTTCCTGGTTTAGTGACCAAGTATCCTGTTTCGTTCATATCTAGCTGACCTTTGAAAATATCTGTATTTGGTTTGTGGCCGATAGCTACAAATAAACCTTCCACTTTTAATTCAGAAATAGAATTGTTCTTTAAATTTTTAACTTTCACCCAGCGTACGATTCTATCGCCGCCAATTTCTTCAACTGCAGAATCCCAGTGAACCACGATCTTTTCGTGATTGAGAACTCTATCCGCCATAATTTTTGAAGCTCTGAAAGAATCACGTCTGTGAAGTACGTGAACTTTAGTTGCGTATCTTGTTAGGAAAAGTGCTTCTTCCATTGCCGTGTCACCACCGCCAACGATTGCGACTTCAACATTTTTAAAGAAAGCACCGTCACAAGTTGCACAAGCAGAAACACCCTTGCCCCAGAATTGTTTTTCAGAAGGAATGTTTAAAAGTTTTGCTGTAGCACCTGTTGAGATGATCACCGTTTGAGCTTGGTATTCTTTTCCATCCGACCAAACTTTGAATGGACGTTTTGAGAAATCCACTTTCTCAACCATTTGCGAAACCATCTTTGTGCCGAATCTTTCAGATTGTTTTCTAAAAACTTGCATCATCTCTGGACCCATTACGCCATCCGCAAAACCCGGATAATTTTCCACATCCGTAGTCGTCATCAATTGACCACCCGGTTGATCACCTTCAAAAAGAATTGGAGCAAGATTTGCTCGTGATGAATAGATAGCAGCTGTATAACCAGCAGGACCCGAACCAATAATAATTACTTTTTCCGTATTTACTTTTCCGTCACTCATAATTTCCTCATTTATAATTCCAATAACCCTATCAAATATGAGTACGCCTGACAATTTAACAAGTGACCGAACGCTGCTTCTTGGTTGACTCGTACGGCCATTATATTCAATATGAGTTATGCCTAAAGTACGTCTAGCCAAAAGCCAAAAGGTCGTAGAAGTCGCCGAAGGAGCCAACCTCTTTCATGCACTGAACGACTTTGGAATTCCCGTTGCCTCTTCTTGTGGCGGCGAAGGCGTCTGTGTCAAATGCATGGTAAAAGTCATCGAAGGCAAAGAGAATCTTTCACCAGAAGGTGATCTCGAGACCGACATGAAGGAAATCCACGACGTGGCGCCCGGTCATCGCATGAGTTGCCAAACCGAAGTTCACGGCGACATCACTATCGACACAGACTACTGGTAATCCGGCAAACTATCCGATATCCGGATAATTTCCAGATCAAGTTTAATTAAATGACCCTAGAGTGGCCTATGGATTTTGCATTACTCCCCTACAAAGGAGATTTTTATGCAAATTATATTTTTAGTTTTAGTTTCGGTATTATTGGTTAACTGTAGTTCAAAAGAGAATGGCGCACCTATTCCTGAGTCTAACGTTAGGTTACTAAGAAAATCAAATTCGGAGGTCATACAAGTCACAGATAAATCCCAGTTAGAAGCAAGCGATTACATTTTATTCGATACAGAAAAAAATAAGAATATTACCATTCAAGATTTAGGAGCTGACCAAGAGAGTCCATATTCAATTTCAAGTGTTTCCGAATGTAAGATTTCAGATAAACTCATAAGATACTCAAGTAGATTAAATCAGCACATTATTGAACTGAAATCAATTCTACCATTGGAATTCTTTTTATCTAGAAATTCTCAGGCTGATTGCAGTTTTCAAATTATACTGAATCATGGGGGTTCAAGCAAAACCTTTAGTTTTTCAAATACTACTATCAAGAATAAAAATACAAATACACAGGCTTTGCTAGGTGATCAAAAAGTTATAGAATTAAAACAATTGCCTACCGTAATCGATGAGGACGAGTTCGAGAATTTTACAATCACACGAACAAATACAGATGAGTCTGTTTCCTTAATTTGTGAGAATTTTTATTCAAAACCAATTCGAGTACAAAATGAAATTGTTAAATTTGAAACTATGGCAAGATATATGGAAATTGTAAGTATTTTGCCTATTCAAGTAGATCCCAGAATATATATTCCACATCAGGACTGTGTTGTTTATTTAAGAAGAAATAACGGATCGGTATATCTGTCTTCACCTTTTAAAGTGAGATACACGGTTATGCAACCTCAAGTGAGTTTTGTTAACAACCCATACACTCAGCGTGATCCACCGGATAGATATGCTCCGTTCTCTATTAATTTTTCGAATCCGCACGCCGTTCCAACATCTATAGCCATAGATAAAACAAAACTCAGTCTAAATGTTACCGTTACAGTGGAAACTTGTCCTCGTGACAAATGCAGAGATGATGTAAAAGGAACTCCAACCCCGAATCTGGATCCGCAGTTTTCTAATCCTGAATCTGTAATTGAAAAAGAAAATGCCTACATTGTTTATCTAAGGCCCAATGAAACCTTTAGAGTCATTTTTTGGACTTTGATTTATGACACTTATCATAGTGAGCATAGAATCGAATGGAATCTAAGTACTAAAAAAGATTTGATTCAGAATCTTCATACAAACTATCAAACGCCTCAGGAAATTCCTGATCATCCAAAATTTATTGGGACAGCGGGAAGTAATTTGTAACTGTTACTTGGCCTGACTATTTTTGGCTTAATTATTTATACCCGCGGATAAGCATGGTTTTTAAACCTTTGCTTGTCCAGAGTCTTTCGAAGTGAGTTTGGAAATTTTCTTGGGCCCATTCAGAGTTGTGAAGATCGTATGTGAGTCTTTCGATTTTGTATGGGCCTTTTTTCATTTTCTCTACAGTCCAATCAAAATATTCTGGATTGTCTGTTTTGAACTCCAAAAAAGATCCTGGTTTTTGAATTTCAAAAAGTGTGTGCAAAAAATCGAGCTGAATCAGTCTATTTTTGTGATGACGTTTTTTTGGCCAAGGATCTGGAAAGAATATATATGCATTATCGATTTCACCCGGTGAAAGAATCTGATCAATTTGTGCAGCATGCATGCGCACACCGCGGCCATTTGTTGAGCCCAAAGATTGCGAACGCTTTAAAGTCTGGTGCAAAGGTTTGTATTTAATTTCTAAACCCAACACCGCTCTATTTGGATTTTGAAAACAATGGTGGGCAAAGAAAAATCCATTCCCCGTGCCGATTTCTAAATCCAAAGGAGTTGATTCGGCCATACCAAAAGAATTTTTTCTCCAGCAGCCCTTTAATTCTACCGCCTGCTCGTAATCAAAATAAGCTTCCTTAAGCTCCTCACGGAGCTTGAGCAAATAGGGATTAAGTGTGTATTCCTTATTCAGAATTCTTGATGCTGGGTAGAAAACATTACGCATAGTGCGCAAGAACTAACAAAACATTGCGTTTTTATCAACAAAAGCATCGAAATTATAAAAATTGCCTAGAAATTAACCTTTAGCCGATGCTAGGATGTCGACTCTTTACTATATACCTTAGGGAGGATTTTTATGAGCGAAACGAACAATCAATCAGGTAACAATCAAAAGAAACCAATTTTGGATCAAGTCAGAGAAGCTATCCAAAACAAAGATCAGATTAAACAACAAGTTGTTCAAAATCTGCAAACAGCTGGAAAGCTTGTAGAAGTTCAGGCGCGTGAACTTTTAAAGCAAACCAAACAAAGCAAATTCTTTAACGATAATATCGTTCCATTTGCTGGTTCGGAATTAGCAGATAAAGCAATCGATGTTTTAAACACAAGATTAAAACTTAAAGATACGACGTTAATGAAAAACGTTGAGAAACTAAGAAAAGATATTTTGGACACTAAAGTTAAAAAAGCTAAAGTGGCAAAAGAAGCTCCTGCTACAACTGAAGAGCAATAAGCTACTTTTCTTTTCTAAATTCTTCGGGCTCTTGAGGGTCCGTTAATTCTTCTAAGGTGAACGAGAGCCGTTGAACAAACGGCTTTTGTCTTATAGGGCAATCTGCCAAATCACAAACTTCGCAGTAAGCTTTACGGCATGGATCTAGGTGAAAGTGCAATTCCCCATCGTTTGGATATTCTTCAAATACTAACTTTTCAAAACGACTGACTTCATTGTGTGCCCTTGTGACGTCCCAAAATTCTGGAACAACGATATGTGCATCTATATGATGATATCTGCCGGATCTAATGACTCTCGTATAGTGAATGCGGATAATTCCAGGAAAGATTTTCTTTGCGAATACTTTTCCAATTTTTTTAATAACACCAAGATCCTCGGCGTCCATCAATCCTGCTAAGGATTTTTTTACTAAACCAAATCCAGTTTTTGCGAGGAAGAATCCCAGTATGATCGCAATAACAGAATCTATCCAGTAAGCTTTTGTGAAAATCACTACGACGAGACCCACTGCTAGGCCAATACTTGTAATAAAATCTGAAATCAAATGGTCTCCACTGCCTTTAAGAGCCAGAGATTTTAATTTTTTACCGGCGCGCTTAAGATAGAATCCTAAAGCACCATTCACAAGTCCTGCAAATACAGTAAAGTAAATACCAATTTCGATATTTTGAATTTGATTTTTAGAAACTAAATTTCTAACTGCTTCATAAAAAATAAGAGCTGCTGCAAATGAAATGAATCCACCTTCGAATGCTACAGAAAAATATTCGGCTTTGCCGTGACCATAAGGGTGATCTTTGTCGGCAGGCTTTGAAGCAATACTGATAGTGATCAGTGCGATCACTGCTCCGAGAACATTGACAATGCTCTCGAGAGCGTCAGACAAAATGGCTTGAGAATCTGTAATCTCATAAGCATAGAATTTGAAAATCAAAAGTAAACTTCCAATAACCAAAGAAATTCTAGCTATTCTCAACCTGATTTTATCTTGATCTGC
>JAZKEU010000022.1:13728-42448 GCA_040386775.1 Bdellovibrionota bacterium
ATATTATTTTCTGCCATTTGAGATAATTTTATATCTTCGTGTTTCTAAATCAACAACTTTACCTTGTTGAGTGTGACTCTCAAGTAACGTATTTTGTTTTGATAGATCTTTGGACAGCCGAAAAGAGCTGTTGTATAAATCGATTATGAGTTCAGTTGCCCAGCATCCGCTTTACATTGAGTTGAGTACAAAGCTTCATCCCCAGGATTTTGAAGTTCTAAAGCAGATCCTTGACAGTCACGAACTGGATTTGGCGCCAACTTATGGTTATTTTGAAAAAAATGACTTTGATCAAATTGCAGATAAATCCTTAGAAGAGTTTTTTAAAAAGATCAAAATTTATGACTTTAACTTTATGGATGATGAAGATCTGAGGTACTGCTGGAGCCAAACTCTCGGAGAATTTCAAAAAAAATACTGGGGCTTTAAAAAGCACACAGAAAAACCCTCTTCCTACAGAGAACCCAAGAGGCTGGGCCTAACCTTAACTCCTGTTACAGAAATTCCAAAGAAGCCTTCTAAAAAAATTAGCTATAAAAACGCCTTCTTTTATATTTGGTCAGTTCTACAATCATGGATAGTGATCAAAGCTCTCATTTTAGTTTATGGAAATGATTTGGCTAAGGATGACTCCTTACAAAATAGAATTATTTTTGGATCAATTATTGCGTTTTCTTTTGGTTCACTTTTTCTCTTCGCCTGGATGAGAAGAAAGAATCCTAAGTAATCACTGCCGATACTTTCGCAACCGGCAGCAATCTTTCGAACTAATTTTTTGTCTTTTTCTTAGCTACTGCTTTTGCCAACGCATCTTCAGTAGAAATAGAAACCGGAGCATCTACGGATGTCTTCGGAGCTGGAGCACCTGGTTTTACGCCAATGCCTTGAGCTTCAAGAACTAATTGTCTTAGAGTTTCTAATAATTTTGGATTTTCTTTTAGGTAAACTTTTGAAGCATCTCTACCTTGGCCAATTCTTTCGCCATTGTAGCTGTACCAAGCGCCGGCTTTTTCGATGATCCCTTTATCCGAAGCGATATCTAAAACTTCACCAGTTAAAGAAATACCTTCTCCGTACATAAGATCAAATTCCGCTCTAGCAAATGGAGGAGCAACTTTGTTCTTCACAACTTTTACCGCTGTTCTTGAACCTGTTACTTCTTCACCGTTCTTGATCGCGCCAGTTCTTCTTACATCCATACGAACAGAAGAGTAGAACTTCAATGCGTTACCACCCGTCGTTGTTTCTGGGTTACCGAACATAACACCGATTTTCATACGAATTTGGTTAATGAAAATTACTGTTGTGTTGGATCTGCTGATGATTGCCGTTAATTTTCTTAAAGCTTGTGACATTAATCTTGCTTGAAGACCCATATGGCTATCGCCCATATCGCCTTCGATTTCTGCTCTTGGAGTTAAAGCTGCAACTGAGTCTACAACTAGAACGTCAACCGCACCCGATCTAACAAGAGTTTCGGTGATTTCTAAAGCTTGTTCACCAGTATCGGGCTGAGAAACTAATAGATCTTCAACTTTAACACCTAATTTTTTTGCATAACTGATATCCAAGGCATGCTCAGCATCAACAAACGCTGCAACGCCACCCGCTTTTTGCGATTGAGCGATGATTGAAAGAGCGATCGTTGTTTTACCAGAAGATTCTGGACCGTAGATCTCGATGATTCTTCCTTTTGGAACTCCGCCTATTCCTAAAGCGATATCCAAGCCAAGTGAACCAGTAGAAATAACTGAGATGTTATCTCCTAATTTGTTATCTCCGCCCAATTTCATGATGGAACCTTTACCGAATTGTTTTTCGATAGAAGATAAAGCTAAGTCTAATGCTTTTGATTTTTCTGAGTTTGTCGTTTGAACTGCCATGTATATTGCTCCTCTGGTTTACAGTGCTCGCTATGGCGAGCACTAGCCAAGTTTAATTATTAATCTTTTTGTTTAGAGTTGGCCTTGGGAAGCCCACCGTATTTTTTTTCGTCTGTTCTGTATATATTTACAGTTACAGCGACGAAATCGTTTTAATTAGTAGCTCAATTGCGTAGTCGCTAGCAGCATCTTGCACACGCGCTCTATCGCCGATGAATACCTTCATCTCTGTCTTTACAATTTTTAGGCCACTAATTCCGAACCATACAGTGCCAACTGGCTTGGTTTGCGATCCGCCCCCCGGACCCGCAATACCAGTAATACTAACGCTGAAAGTGCAATTCAACAATTCTCGTACATTCCTGGACATTTTTTCTGCCACGACCTGGCTAACAGCGCCATGGTTTTTTATATCAATTTCAGGTATTTCCAGCACATCTTGCTTAACAGAATTGGCGTAGGAAATGATGGACCCAATAAAAAACTCGGAACTACCTGGAACTGCTGTGATCTTTGCCGAGAATCGGCCACCTGTGCAACTTTCGGCAGCACCTAGGGTAGCTTTTTTTTCTTTTAGAATTTTGAAGAGTTCTTCAACTTTATCCATTAGATGTATCCGCTTTGCGTCAAGAACTGTAGGACTACATTTGCGACTAAACCTGCCGCCACGTCATCTATGACAACACCAAATCCGCCTTTAACTTTGTCATTTAAATAACTAATTGGGAATGGTTTCCAAATATCCAGCACTCTAAAAAGAAAAAATCCTAAGACCAAATGTTTTAATGAAAACGGAAGCCACGTCATTGTAATTAAGAATCCTACAACTTCATCGATAACAATTTCAGGACGATCGTGTGTAGGCTGATCTTTTTCGTAGGCATCAGAGATAAAAATAGCAAAAATTACGAGTAGAAACGTTAAGACCATATAAACGTAGGGTCCGGTTAAAAAAAACAAACACCAGACTGGAATTGCTGCCAACGTTCCTATGGTTCCTGGCATTTTGGGTGACAGTCCTGCGCCAAAAAAGGTAGCTGCCAATGAAATCCATTTTGATTTATTCATAAAAGTATTAGACAATGAAAGAAGTAATATGACTACAAAGAAAAAGTCGGCTCTCGAAAAAATCGTTGATTACTTATCAGTAAGAGACCATTCCGAAAAAGAAATTCGAAATAAACTGACATCTAAACAATTTGAAGCGGAAGACATTGATGAAGGCATTGAGATTGCTCAAGAGCAGGGCCTTATCATGGAACCCACAAAGCTTGCAGAGAATGTTTCTGAGCAACTCAATCGCAAACACAAAGGCATTCTCTATATAAATCAATATTTAGAATCCAAAGGCTTGCCCTGCATTCATCCGAACTGGAACTTAGAGGTCGAAAAGGCAAAAGAACTCACTTTAAAACGCCTAAACAAAAATCCACCCTACACAATCGAAGAAAAACAGGATATTTATCGTTACTTAACTAATAGAGGTTATGCGGACCAAACGATAAATACAGTTATCCACGCTGCCCGTCTATAATTACCAATAGAGAAAGCCAGAACATGAAAAGTGTTGAGATTAGAGAAAAATTCTTAAAGTATTTTGAAAAAAACAAGCACACGATTGTTTCGAGCTCAAAACTTATCCCTGAGGGCGACAATACAATTCTTTTTACGAACGCTGGGATGAACCAATTTAAAAATGTTTTCTTGGGTTATGACAAACGAGATTACGTGCGTGCTACAACTTCTCAAAAGTGCGTGAGAGCTGGCGGAAAGCACAATGACCTGGAACAAGTTGGAGTCACAGCACGCCACCATACGTTCTTTGAAATGCTGGGTAATTTTTCGTTTGGTGATTACTTCAAAAAAGATGCAATTCGTTTTGCTTGGGATTTTTTAACAAACGAATTAAAAATTCCAAAACAAAAACTTTATGTGACTGTTTTTGAAACAGATGATGAAGCTGCGGAAATCTGGCACCAACAAGAAGGCGTTCCAAAAGATAGAATTTTTAGACTTGGTGAAAAAGACAACTTCTGGAGAATGGGTGACACGGGACCTTGCGGACCTTGTACAGAAATTTTCTACGATCACGGTCCGTCCGCAGGCTCAACAGGAAATCCCAATGCAAAGTTCGGCGAAGACGATCAAAGATTTGTAGAGATCTGGAACCTGGTATTTATGCAATACTTCGAAGAATCTCCTGGAAAATTGAACCCACTTCCAAAACCTTCTGTTGATACTGGCGCGGGACTCGAGAGAATCGCTGCAGTTATGCAAGGTGTGTACATGAACTACGACACAGACCTTTTCCAACCTTTGATTCAAAAGGCTGCAAAGATCTCTGGGAAGAAATACAATTCTGATAAAGAATTAGATACTGCGTTCAGAGTTATTGCCGATCACTCAAGAGCAGCGGCATTCTTGATCGCTGATGGAGTAATGCCTACGAATGATGGCAGAGGGTATGTTTTAAGACGTATTCTTCGCCGCGGAATTAGATTCGGAAGAAAATTATCTCTTGATCAATCTATTCTTACCCCTGTAGTGGAGGAATTAATTTCAGTGATGGGCAAAGCCTATCCGGAATTGACTCAGCAAAAGAATTTAATTTTAAAGACTGTAAAATCTGAAGAAGAATCATTCCTAAAAACTTTAGATCAAGGAACTGAGATATTTAATAAAGAAATCGCAAAATTAAAAAAGGATAAGAAGAATACTCTTCCTGGTGAATTCGCATTCAAACTCTATGACACTTATGGATTCCCAGCAGACTTAACAAGACTTATGAGCGACGAACAAAATATTCAATTCGACGAAGCTGGTTTTGAAAAGAACATGGATGAAGCTAGAAAAAGATCTCAAGCTTCATGGAAAGGCCAAGCTTTGGCCGTGGATCAAGGTCACTTGATCGCACACTCTCAGAAAATCAAAGCTACAGAATTTGTTGGCTACTCTTCTCTCTCTGCTGACGGCAAAGTTTTAGCTCTATCCGATGGTCAGAAGATCGTAGAAAAACTTGGAGCTACTGACGGACTTCTCGTGACGGATAAAACTCCGTTCTATGCAGAAGGCGGGGGTCAAGTGGGCGACGTTGGTCACGGAAAATCTTCTAAGGCAAAATTTGAAGTCACAAATTGTATTAAAATTGGAAATGCATTCTTTCACTCGATCACAATCACCGAGGGTGAATTAAAAACTGGTGATTCAGTTCATTTGGAAGTTTCCTCTTCTACAAGAAGAGAAACTCAAAGTAATCACTCGGCGACTCACTTGATGCATGCAGCTTTAAGAACTGTTCTTGGCACTCACGTAACCCAAGCGGGATCGCACGTGGATTCAAATCGCACAAGATTTGACTTCACTCACGATAAGCCTGTGACTGACGAAGAAATTGCAAAGATCGAAGAACTTGTGAACGAGCAAATTGGTTTAGCTCACGATATTAAGCCTGAAGTTATGCCTTACAAAAAAGCTATCGATGCTGGAGTAATGGCGTTGTTCGGTGAAAAATATGGAGATGAAGTTAGAGTTTTAAAAATGGGAGATTTCTCGGCAGAACTTTGCGGAGGAACTCACGTTTCAAATACAGCACAAATTAGACTTTTCAAGATCTCTTCTGAAACTGGTATTGCTAAAGGTGTAAGACGTATCGAAGCAGTGACTGGTACTAAAGCGATCAGTTACTTACAAAATATCGAAAAAATTTATGACGAAGTGAGAGCTAGCTTAAAAATTGATGAGAGCTTTGCGGACGTTGCAAATATTCAAAATGGTTCAGATTCAAAGACCGTTTCTAAACTTCAAAACGTAATTTCTGAAAAAGATGCTGCGGTTAAAGAAGCAAAGAAAATCTTTATGGAATCTCTATCGAAAAACTACGACGTAGATAAGATTGCATCGACTGGAAAGAAATTTTCAGATGGAACTTATGTTTTCGTTAAGATTGACACCGACGACAGAAAATTCATTACAGACTTCTCGGAAAAACTCAGAAACAAAATTCAATCTGGAATCGTGCTTGCTGTAGGCGAAGGCTCTGAAGGCTGTCCTGTCATCGTAAGTGTAACAAAGAACTTAACTACGAAGTACAACGCAGGAAAAATCCTACAAGAAGTGAATCAGATACTCGGCGGCAAGGGCGGCGGAAAACCTGATCTTGCCCAAGGCTCAGCACCAACTTTAAGCGCTTTAGATCAAGCCAAAAAGAAAATGGATTCACTGATTCAGTAAAATCACTTTTTAATTAAATTCTGAGGAATTAACTGAAGTAAATTCTTAATTTCTTCCAACGTACTTTCGACTCGATCTTGTCTGTTCCAAAGGTGACTTAGATTATCTAGTACGGCATTATTCTTTGCATTCTGTTCTTCTATAATCACACCCAAATGATGCATTTCTGATTTGAGTCCTTCAAGTTGGGATTCAACTCGCCTAATATTGGATTTTGTAAAATTTTTGAGCTCATCTCGAACTCCGTATAGCATCTTTTGCGTTACGTACACTTCAGCAGCTCTTTCAGGATATTTAGTTGATTGGTTATTTGTTTCCGATGACATTTTTACTCCGTGCTTTTTCAAAATGTCTTGAAAAGATGCATTTTCCATACCAAGGAATATTCCAAATAGATTGATTTGTTTCAACAATATATTCGCTCTCCGGATTTACATCCGGAAATTCGGAATAAAGACCTACACTTGACGCAAAAATTATTTATTGGCCATCAAGCAGAGCATTTCGAACATGGTGTCTACGCCGGCCATTGCTGTGATTTGTGATGGATCGTAGGCGGGACAAATTTCGACGATGTCTGCGCCCACGAGATTATCAATCTTTAGTGATCTCAAAATATTTTGCGTTTCGTAAGTTGTTAATCCGCCTGGAACCGGAGTTCCTGTGCCTGGGGCATATGCTGGATCTAAACAATCAATATCGAAGCTGATGTATGTAGGACCTTTTAATACTGGTAATGAATTGCAAAATTCTTTTAGACTTCCCGCTCTCACATCATCGACAGTTTTCACGGTGATTCCGTGTTTGTTCACAAAGTCCAAATCCTCACCAGCAGCAAGTGGTCCTCTGATTCCAATTTGAATCATGTTCTTAGGATCTACCAATCCTTCTTCAACTGCGTGTCTTGCGAAAGATCCATGATGGTATTCGCAATCCCATGCTGCTGGATAAGTATCTAGATGTGCATCGAAATGAACAAAGTTAACAGGAGTGCTCAAGGATTTTTTTAATGCTCGTAAAATTGGAAGTGTTGTCGAGTGATCACCGCCCACAGAAATGAATCTCTTTTTTAGTTTTAAAAGTTTCATCACATGGAATTCGATATTTTCGTATGTTTTTTCTAAAGAAACTGGAACTACTGAAACATCACCAATATCTGCTACTTTTATTTTTTTGGTAAAATCAATTCCTCTTGTCCAATGATAACCACGGCCAAGCGCAGACATTTCGCGAATTGCTGATGGAGCAAACCTGGCTCCCGGACGGTAGCTCACTCCACCATCGAAAGGAGTACCAAAAATACCAACATCGTAATCGGAATCTATATTAACATGCGGCATTCTGAAAAATGTTTTTACGGCTGAAAATCTTGGGAATTCTCTTCCTGATATTTGCTTATATTCCATCTCTTGTCCTTTTATTCGTCTTAACGACATCAAATCTATCCCACCAATCTAGTTGAAACAATGAGTTTTTGGCCATATAGAATGTCTCATGAAGCATAAAACCCAGCCCAACCAGAAAAATCTTCTGGATTGGTACAATGAGAATAAACGCGACCTTCCATGGCGCAATACCTCGGATCCTTACAGAATCTGGATCTCTGAAGTGATGCTTCAACAAACTACGGTGAAAGCCGTAATTCCTTACTACGAAAAATTCTTAAAAAATTTTCCAACCGTAAAATCATTAAGCCAAGCTTCTATCAAAGAAGTTTATACTTATTGGGCGGGGCTCGGTTATTACTCACGCGCAGACAATCTCCATAAAGCTGCAAAACAACTTTCTGAAACTGGTTTCCCTAAAACACATATCGAACTGATGGCATATCCAGGATTTGGTCCCTATACAGCTCGTGCAGTGGCAAGTTTTGCCTTCAGTGATAACACTGGCGTCCTAGATGGCAACGTCATTCGATTTTTATCACGCTTTCATGGACTGGCAGTACCTTGGTGGGAAAATTCCTCTCGTGCTATTTTGCAAAGAGAAGCTGATCAATGGGTTTTAGACTTTGATTCTTCGGAAATGAATCAAGCATTGATTGAAATTGGTGCTACGATTTGTACACCACGATCTCCTTCGTGCCTGCTGTGCCCAGTTCGCAACGGTTGCACCGCTTATGCGCAAAACTTGCAAGAAAAACTACCTCTCAAAAAAGACCGTAAAAAATTAGAAGTTTGGATTTGGGAACCCGACATTTATATTCAAAATGGAAAGATTGGATTTACAAAAAATAATTATGCTTCATTTTTAAAAGGAAAAATGATTTTCCCTGGGCGCGTTAAAAAATCAAAAACAGCTCCTAAAATTTATAATTACAAGCATAATATAACTCATCACGAGATTTATGTTAAACTGAATATAAAGACCTCAAAAAATAAAGATAAATTACTAGTACTAAAAGATACTAGTGGGGACCAGATGAAATGGATTTCAAAAAATCAAATAATAAAAATCAATCCGGCTTCTCTTATTCAAAAGGCATTAAAGTATATTTAGTTCTTTTTGTTATATTAAATTTTTTTATTGCCTGTGCTGCTAAACAAAAAAACTCTGATACTTCAGACTTGATCTATTTCGATTCTCTCGAAGGAGAAATTCATCAGATGAGTCGCTTAGGCCAGAATACACAAGCTTACTTCTCTCCTTCTGCCAACAAATTAGTTTTTATTCGTGATAATCCAAGAGAGCATAGAACTCCGCAAGTTTATGAGAGAAATTTAGTGGATAAAACAGAAAGAAGAATTTCTTTTAATTTGGGCGAGAATCACAACCCTCAATACCATCCTATCAAATCTTGGATCGTGTACTCTAGTTCTTCAGATGAGATAATTGAAAAGGTTGATATTGTTCCTGCAATGAAAGATCTTGGAATGAAGGTTCCAGAAACAAATCAAAATTCTGATTACCCACAAGATGTTTATATCTCAGCTGAAGATGGCTCGGACATTAAGAGAATCACTAGTGAGAAAGGATTTGATGGACTTGCTACTTTCTCAAGAGATGGAGATAGGGTTTTCTATGTGAGAAGAGATAAGGGGCAATCTCAGATTTTTGAATTCAATTTAAAAATAGGCAGTAAAAAAATAATTCACAGTGAGAAAGTAAAAGTTCTATCTCTGAGTGCTTCCGAAACCTTAATTGCTTGGACTTACAAAACAGATGATGGCGGCGAAAAACTGATTGTAAAAAAATTAAAAGGTAACGAAGTTGTCTACACCGGAAATGAAAAGAACTCTTATTCAGACGTAGAGCTTCATCCAAAAGAAATGAGATTCTTAGTAGTTTCAAATCTGGAAGATCCAAAAAATAAAGACATCTACCAAGTAGACTTTGCCGAAAAATGTGCGACAAGGTTTTCTTTCCATGGTGCTGATGAGTCTCATCCCACCTTTGGTCCAGAAGGAAAATCCCTTTTCTTTGTATCGAATAGATCTAAGACGAATCAAATCTACGCCACTTTGATACGTCCACAGCTCGCTTGCAAACCGCTCCCCTGAGAAGGTAGAATAAAATCATGAAGATTGCATTGTTCGTATTGATAACTTTAGGGATATACGGCGGGGTATACGGCGGAATTTCTGCTGCACAAGCACAAAGAATTCCTAGCTCCTTATCCAGAGGACTTTACGCTTCTAACGAAGGTTTTGAAATCAATCCTCAAAGTACAAATTGGATTAGATCAGCACCACCAGCTGAATTAAAAAACAAAGTCGAAGTCCTCTTCCGTATTAAAGATACAACCTCAAAAATTCAACCCACATTCACGGTAAGAATCGATAAAGATACACCTTACAAAACTTTGAAAGAATACTCCACAAAATGGCTAAAGAATTATGGCCAATTCGGTTTGGAAGTTTTAGGTCACCAGTATTTTAAAAACGAAAAAGATCAGCAAGGTTTTGTAATTGATATCGAAAATTCAGTTTCGCAAAAAAAATTACGACAAGTGATCTTTTTTAAAAATGCCAAAGCTGTGATCCTAACTTGCATGGATCAAAAAGAATCTTTCAAGTCCTCTCTTAAATCTTGCAACGACCTCATTAAAACATTTGCATGGAACGAATCCATTCTCTCGAATCCCGAAACTCTTTCAAAGTAATTTTTTCCCTTCCTAAATAGCCACATCAAATGTACCAAAAATACCCAAGTCCTTCTTTAATTCCATCACAGAATTCTAGGCCTTGGCCTAAAATGTGCATTTATCCCCATTAGATCAATTACATTATGACATAGGAAAATTAAAAATATGGACCTGGCGAAGCCGCATAAAAAAGAAAAAACTTACTCGGCGGAACATACACTTTTTTATTCCCTTACCGCACTTATTCTGTATGTGCCCGCAAACCTTCTTCCTTTTATGACTTTTGAAATGCACGGAAACAGAAACGACGCCACAATTTGGTCTGGGATCGTAACTCTCTTTAAAGATGGATCACTTTTCTTGGCCGCCATTGTATTTTTAGCCAGTATGCTGGTCCCACTTTTAAAATTGGCCATTCTTTTTTATTTGTCACTTTCTCCAAATTCGAATTCGAATCGAAAAGCCAAAACCAATTTATTAAAATTCATCGAAGTCATCGGTCCATGGTCAATGCTAGATATTTTCCTCGTGGCAGTTTTTGTCGCAGTGGTAAAGTTGGATTCCATGGCAAATGTCAGCGCAGGACTTGGATCTGCAATATTTTTATTCGTTGTGATATTTAGCATGCTCGCATCTAAAAACTTTAACTCGAAAGTAATATGGCAAGAAAATGAAAACAAATGATTCCAGTCCTAAAAAATCGAAATGGTCTTTTTTCAGATTAGAAACTATGTATCTTTGGATATTTCCAATAATGGCCATCATATTTTCAACCTGGGCCGTAACAAAATATCTAGATACTGAAGGAAAAAAAATTGAAATTCATTTTAGTGAAGCCAGCTCTATTGTTCCAGGTAAGACCAGAATTCTTTTTAGAGGCGTACAAATTGGAATGGTCGAAGACATCGCAATTACGAAAGATGGAAAAAAAGTTATTTGTGAAGTCGAACTCACAAAATCTGGAGAAAAATTTGCGGTAGCTGGATCTAAGTTTTATCTAGTCAGTCCTAAAGTAGGTTTCGATCAAGTCTCTGGTCTGGATACAATCATTTCTGGAAGTTACATCGTGATCGAGCCCAACCTAAACTCGAATGAGTCTCAAGATACTTTCGAGGGTGACTCCAATTATAATCCATCAGTAGCGACAGAAAATATGGTTAATTATTTTCTTGTCACCGACAATGCCGAATCTGTTTCAAGCGGAGATAATCTCTACTATCGCGGAATAGTGGTAGGAAATGTCGGATCTGTTGACCTAAGCCCTGACAGTAGAAAAGTAATCATTAGCGCTTATGTCTTTAAAAAATTCGTAAAAATCATCAGAACCAATACTGTCTTCTGGAAAAAACAAGGGATCAAAGCAGATCTAGGTATTTTTGGTTCCGACGTAAAAGTCAGCTCTTTTGATACTATCATGAAAGGTGGGGTAGAGCTCGCAACGCCCAACAAAGCTGGGCTAATTGCGAAAGCCAAAACAAGATTTATGCTTTTAGATAACGAGCCCGAAGAACGTGAAGACGAAAAGTGGGAGCCCAAACTAAAGTTTCAGAAAAAACAAAAAAGACTAGCGGGCTCAAATTAAAATTTAGATTCTCATCTTTTATTTTGGAAATTGCGGGGGCGGCGTGTTCTGCGCTTCTTACGATATGGCGCGTGAGCTTTGGGAACGATTTTTTCGAGAACTCTTTCCCATTCATGCATTTTTTCAGACGACAGTACATGATCGGCTTTGGCCATCATGATTGCGAGCGGAATGGCTTCGTTCTGATGAGAGTCTTGATCTAATTTTTTAAGTCTATGTTGGAACTCTAGAGCTTTAGCAAAAAGGCTTTGCTCCACGTTGTACATACCCAATTCCATAGTCATGATTTGTTTCAAATCTTCGTGTTTTAGGATGTCGCTTGCAAAAACTTTTTTGAATGGATCGGGATCCACCGTTGATCTGTAGTAAGCAAGCATGAGATAGGCAAACACTTCCGCGGGATTATCAATATCGATCACAAACGTGCTGATCTTTTTTATGTACATATTGAATTCGTTCAATTGTTCTGGATTCAAATAAATTTTATCCAGCGATGGAAATACGTGCTCTAGAATGTGAAGATCGTGTGCCTCCATCAAAGTGTTCGAAGGATCTTGCAGTCTCATGATCTTTAGAATTTCTTCTCTTCTTCTGGGCAATACAGATTTTTTTAAAGTGTGTGCGTAAGTTTTCATGCTTTCACGAAGACTTGATTCAATCTTAAAATCCAGCCTATGGGAAAGTCTTAAGGCACGCAAAATACGAATTGGATCTTCTTGAAGACGCGTTACCGGATCACCGATCATACGGAGCGTGTGAGATTTAATGTCTTTGAGCCCATGACAATAATCTTTGAGCTCGTCTTTTACCGGATCATAAAATAGTCCGTTCAAAGTAAAATCACGTCTTAAAGCATCTTCTTGCGGAGTTCCGAAAACATTATCCCCCGAAGTTTTATCATCTTCGTCGATCTGTGACATTTCTTCATCCGTGGCGTCTCTTCTAAATGTTGCGACTTCAAAAAGATCACTGCCTCTTTTTACCAGCACCAGCCTAAATCTTTTACCGATGATATAAGCATCGGAAATAAATTTCTTAACTTGTTTTGGACTTGCGTAAGTGGCGATATCGTAATCTTTGGGTTGAATACCAGAGAGAAGGTCGCGGACACAACCGCCGACCAAATATGTTTCAAATCCCTCTCGCTGTAAACGTTCAGTAATTCGATATGCTTCAGGATGAATGAACTCAGGGGCCAAGCGAGGCCTTTGCTTTATCGTCATAACAAGTTTATGATAGTGGCATGGATTTTTTAAAGCAATTCCATTATCAAGTATACGGCAATTCGGCCTCCCCTAAACTCGTATTTTTACACGGTTTGATGGGATTTGGAGCAAATTGGAGGAAAATTGTTTCAGGGATGGAAGACAAATTCCAAATCCTGACCTTCGATCAACGTGGCCACGGTCGCTCTATGAAGCCTGACTCTGGCTATGCTCCAGAAAACTATGCTGATGATCTTATCGAAATCTTAAATGAGCTCGGATGGGATAAAATTCACCTTGTGGGGCACTCCATGGGTGGAAGAAATGCATTAAACTTCGCCTCGAGATTTCCGCAGAGAGTCATATCCTTGGTTATTGAGGACATCTCCCCAGAAAGCAAATTCTCTGATGTGGAAAGGTACGAAAAGCTTTTAGGCCGAGTACCAACTCCCTTTCAAAATAAAAAAGAAGCGAAGGAGTTTTTGTTGAACGATTTTGGTGATCCGGTTTTGGGTAATTATTTTTATTCTAATTTAGTCGAAAATGATCAAGGACTTATCGACTGGCGCTTCTCAAAAAAAGGAATTATCGATAGCGTTCGTTTAGGCAGAAAAGTTGACCGCTGGGCTGAATGGCGGTCTCTCAAAATGCCCACTCTACTTGTCCGTGGGGAAAATTCTACTGACCTCCCCCAAGATATTTATGAAAAAATGCTTAAGGAAAATCCCAATGTTGAAGGAATTCTGATCAAAGAGGCCGGCCATTGGGTGCACTTTGATCAGCCAGAGCAGTTTATCAGCGATCTTCGTGCCTTTTTGTTAGCTAATTTTTGACTTTTTACAAAGCTCTGATTAGATTCATCCCACTTAGACCGCTTTAATGCATGGAGAGCGCATTTGAAATTTGAAGAATTAGATTTACAACCCGAGATCATGGACGCTCTACGTCAAATAAATATCAACGACTGCACACCGATTCAAGAGTCCGCAATCCCACTTGTTTTAGATGGAAAAGACATCTCTGGTCTTTCGCAAACTGGTAGCGGGAAAACTTTTGCGTTTCTAGTTCCACTCATCGAAAGAATTTTACGAACTAGAAAAAAAATGGGCGAGAACCCAACGGAACTCGATCAAAAAAGAGGTTTCGATACTTGGAATTCTGGACATTTTATTTTGGTACTAGCGCCAACCAGAGAGCTTGCAGATCAAATTCACAAAGCCATTACAAGTCTATGTAAACCAGAACTCGGAATTAAAACTGCGTTGGTTTATGGTGGCGTGGAGTACGAAACGCAAACTGCGGCGATCAAAGACAGCGTCGACATCGTTGTTGGAACTCCGGGAAGACTTTTAGATTTATACAAGAATCACCACATCAACTTCAGACAAGTAAAAGCAATTGTTTTTGATGAGGCCGATCGTATGTTCGATATGGGATTCAAGGACGACATGGTTTACATTCTGCAAAGAGCACCGGCAGATCGTCAGATTTTACTTTTCAGTGCAACTTTGAATTTTGATGTGATGAATACGATTTATGGTTTTGATTCTAATCCAGTTGAAATCAACGTTTCTCGGGACCAAGCAAAAGCTGGCGACGTAACAGATGAAATTTTCCATGTGGGCGAGCAAGACAAGCCTCAATATCTGTTATCACTCATCAGCAGAGTAAAACCAAAACAAACAATTATTTTTAGCAATTACAAAATGAACGTCGATCGCATCACTCAATTTTTGAGCAACAACGGAATTCCCGCTGTAGGAATTTCTAGTTTGTTGACTCAAAGTCAAAGAGAGCGCGTCCTCGAACAATTTAAAAACGAAAACGAGAGAAACACACTTGTTGCAACCGACGTTGCGGCTCGTGGCCTAGATATCAAAGGCGTAGATCTTGTAATCAACTACGATCTTCCAGACGATGCTGAGAACTATGTTCACAGAATTGGTCGTACTGGAAGAGCGGGAGCAAAAGGTCACGCAATTTCACTCGTGAGCGATAGAGACGTCATGGCACTTTCAAGAATTGAAGGTTACATGAAAGTTAAAATAACAATCGGTTGGCTTGAAGACGAATTCATAGTGAAGGAATTCAAAGCACTTTCAAGAGACAACTACCGCGGAGAAAGCCGCGTGAAACGAACAGGATTAGCTGCAATGAAAGCACAGATACCACAAGAACAAGAATCAGGTCAGCCAAGAGAACAACGCCCACAAGGCGACAGGCCACCAAGACATCAGGGTCAAGGCGGCGGAAGATCAAATAACAATAGAAATTTCGATAACAGAAATCGTGATAATAACCGCGGTCCTCAAGGACAGGGCGGGGAAAACGTTCATCGTGATCGCAAATCAGGAAGACATCAACATCCTAGAGACGGCGAACAACGTGCGAATGGACAAAATCCAAACCATAGTAAAGGTTCCGGTAGACCATCGCACAATCCAAATCAGAGACCTCTGCAAGGTGCAAGACCTGGTCAGTCACCGGCTAAGCCAAATCAAAAATTTACGCCAAATAAGCCTGGGCAAAAGTCATTCCGATCTGATGGAAATAGAGCGAACAACCCAAACAGAAAATCTGATAAGAGCAACAACGCTAATCGATCGTTTAAATCAAATAAATCTTCTAGTGGCATATCTCAAAAAGTTAAAAACTTTTTCAAGAGCTTGTTTAGATAGTCAGGTCAGATAATCAGGGATCACAGTTCTTCTTGAGCTGGGTTTCTAATTTCTAATTTATTACTATCTACTTTGATGGCAGAAATTCCTTCCTCTTTAGGGATTGGAATACCTTTTATTTTATTGAGGTATGAATCTAAATCCACGGGATCTCTGCTCTTCACGCATTTATCAGAAAGAGTCATCTTTCCAAGATTCTTGAATTTGTAAGCATTAAGAAGCTTCAACGCATCTTCAGTCACCTTAGCCTCTTCATTGTTGAGATATTCTTCGATAGCAATTTTGTCTTTGTTGGGGTCGAAAAAATACTTCGATAAATAGGGTAAAATATTGCATGCTCTTGGTAAGACAGAGTTGTCCGCTGGGTGGGCTTGAATGTCTTTCCTACATTCATCAATGTTCACCAATATTTCAATTGAGGATATCAATTCGAATTTTGCCTTTTCTTTATTTTTTACATCTGCGAGCGTGGTATTTGTCGCAAGAAATAAGAGTGTTCCCACTAAAAGTCTTTTCATGGTCTCCCCCTTGGTTTTTTTAATCTAAAAATCTAACTCCTACTCTTTGTGATGAAGCGGTAGCTTGATTCTTTAGTTTTTCCATTTTTTCCCAAACCACCTCACCTTGAACGATGTGGGTCTTTTTTAAATCAGGAAGCGGAACTTCGATTTGTACTTGGTCGCCTTTGTTTAATTTTTTATTGAAAAGTCTAAAACATGCTCCATCGCGTGCAATATCCAGCATAAACGCAGAATGAGTTCTTGTTGCTTCGATTTTAAATCTTGCCGGCTGTGCAGTTCTATAACGATTCGCAAGCCTTGGGATTACGTGTAGATCATTGATCATTTTGATTACGATGCCGCTCATGTCTTTCATTTCCGTTGAAAGATTTAATAATATAGTTTTTTTAAAATCGACCAATTTGATTTTGGCCGCAATACTTGGTTTTTCTGTAATCACCATCACGGGTAAATTATTAAAACGCTTTTTGATTTGTTGAATGATTCGAATATGACTAGGCTTAAACTCATCAGTGAGAATAATAAGCGCATGAAACGAATTGTCTTTTAATGCTTTTACCAAACTAAAAGAATCAGTGAAAACATCAGGCTTACAGAACTGACTTTTCTTCAGCTCATTATAAACTGAGTTTAATGTTTTTCCTTGCTTAGCTAAAATCCCAATATGATACATAAAGCGCCCCCTAGACACCTTAATAAAATGCAAGAGTGGGGCCCCATAAAAATAGGTTCTGGTGGATTTGAACCTCTAAAATGTCTAGACCTATGTATAGGTGAAAAGTGATTAGTCAGTATCAATATAATTCATGGAAGGCATAGGTATTTAGCTAGAACTACTGGCCTTTCTCTGCTTCATTATGAAACATTTTGGCGCTTGCAATACCCTTTAATTCGATTTAAAACTTACCATAACTTATCTTTAGAAAGATCCGGCAGAAAAATCCGGCATACATCTCCGGAGGAGAATAATATGAGTCTCGGAATCCCTGAATTAGTAGTCCTAGTAATTATCGTTTTGTTGTTCTTTGGACCGAGCAGATTGCCGGGTTTAGGCAAGGCTGTTGGATCTGCCATTCGTGGATTCAAAAAAGGTATCTCTTCCGATGAAGAGAAAAAGCAAATCAACAATAACTCTGACGATCCTAAAGCTTAATTTCTGAGAATAGATTTTAATGTACGACCGATACCATGTGCATCGAGTCCGTGTTTTTCATAGAGCGCTTCTGGCGTTCCACTTTCACCGTAAACATCTTGAACACCAATTTTATGGAGTTTTGCCGGAGCACCGATTTCAGCCATTGCTTCTGCAACCGCTCCACCCAAGCCACCAATCACATTGTGATCTTCTGCTGTAAAAACATGTTTTACTTTTTGCGACCATTTCTGAACTGATTCTTTATCAAAAGGTTTTACCGAGTGGATATTTACAAGACCGACTGAAATTCCTTCTTTTTCTAAATTCTTAATTGCGGTGTAGGCGTTGCCAGTGAGTCCACCAGTTGCAAAAACAACGGCGTCCTTTCCATCCAAAATTTCATCTGCTTTTCCAAAACGGAATTTATAATTTGTGTCATGAACGTTCACGACGTTTTGTCTGGTGAGACGAATGTATGCGGGACCTTCGTGATCAATTAAATATCTCATCATTGCTTTGGTTTCGATATCATCTGCCGGCTGAAGAACTGCCATTCCTGGTAAAGTTCTCATGCACGCTAAATCTTCGAGTGCCATTTGCGAGCATCCGTCTTCACCGATACCAACACCGGCATGTGTTCCGACGAGTCTCACATTGGCTTGTGCATAACCGATCGTTACTCTGATCTGATCGAATCTTCCTGTTAAGAAAGCTCCAAACGAACACAAGAAAGGAATTTTCCCAGAAAAAGCCAATCCCGCTGCGGCACCGATCATGTTAGCTTCTTGAATTCCCATTTGGAAAAATCTTTCTGGAGCATTCTTAGAAAAGCTTTCAGATTTTGTACTCTTTGAAAGGTCGGCATCGAGGACAACGATGCTTTTAAATTCTTTTCCTAGGCTTGCTAGAGATTCACCAAAGCTCGCTCTGGTTGCATTTCCAAGCTGACCAATATTCATTCCGCTGCTCATGATAATTTCTCCAGTTCTTCGATAGCTTTTTTCAATTCATCTTTCGTTGGGCTCACACCGTGCCATTTGTTAACGTTTTCCATAAATGAAACGCCTTTTCCCTTAATGGTATCTGCAATGATCATTGTTGGTTTTGTTTTTTCAGCTCTTGCCGCTTTGAGTGCATTTAAGATTTGATCCATTTCGTGACCATCGATTCTTAAGACATTCCACTTGAAAGCTTTGATTTTTTCTTCGAGAGGCTCAATGTCCATTACGTCTTTTGTCATTCCGTCGATTTGATATTTGTTTGCATCCAAGAATACGCAAAGGTTATTCAATTTATAGTTTCCGCAAGACATCAGCGCTTCCCAGACTTGACCTTCTTGAGTTTCGCCATCGCCCATTAAGCAATAAACTCTATAATCTTTTCCGTCGAGCTTCCCGGCCATCGCCATACCTTGCGCTACGCTCAAGCCTTGGCCAAGAGATCCCGTCGAAGCCTCAACTGCAGGCATTCTTACTCTATCCGGGTGACCTTGGAAAGGCGATCCCAATACTCTAAGTGACATCGTATCTTCAGGCTTAAAATATCCGCGGTAAGCTAGAGTTGCGTAGAGTGCTGGAACTCCGTGACCTTTTGAAAGGACAAATCGATCGCGATCCGTCCACTCTGGATTTTTTGGATCCACTTTCATTTCATTGAAGAAAAGTGCGGTAATGATATCGATCGCTGACAAAGATCCACCAGGGTGGCCATTACCGGCTTTCTCTAGCATTTCTAGTATCAGTTTTCTATGAGTGGTTGCTTGTTTTTTTAATTCTGGGACGGATTGATTGAGTTGTTGTTGCATGCCTTAAGTTGTCCAATTTTTGCTACCCTTGGTCAAGACTTTCAAAGAATTTTGCGTCATACTGTAGAGCATAAAAGGAAATTGCATGAACTTACGAAACATACCTAAAGTTGAACTCCATCGTCACCTCGAAGGCGCTGTGCGTTTTTCGACTCTAATCGAATTAACGAAGAACAAAAAACTAGATTTACCCTTTAACGACTACAAGAAGTTGCATGATGCGCTAGTCGTGCATTCTCCAATGAAAGACCTCAAATCTGTTTTGGATAAATTTTGGACCACGCAATCTGTGTTGGATTCTGAAGAGGTTTGGGAGCGCTTAGGCTTTGAGGCCTGCGAAGATGCTTTCAATGAAGGAATTGTTTTATTAGAACTTAGATATTCACCAAGCTTTGCATCTACTAACCATCCTAAAATGACATTCGAAAAAATTCATCGAAGCATTATGAAAGGTGTGGAGCGCGCACAAAAAATTTTTCCGATGGCTGTAGGTATGATTGGAATCTTAGGAAGAATTCAGCCAGTGCCCGAAGCTGCGAAGTCTGCCGACTTCATTATCGAAAACAAAGAATCTTTTGTGGCTATAGATCTTGCGGACAACGAAGAAGGATTTGATTGCAAACCTTTTGCTCCTCTATTTATGAAAGCAAAAAATGCAGGCCTACATATCACCGTTCACTCTGGTGAAATTCCAGGTGGAGAGTTTTTTGTGAAGGATGCCATCGAGTTCTTGCACGCTGAAAGAATCGGTCACGGCGTACAAATTTACAAGAGCCCCGAAATGATCAAATACGTGAAAGAAAACAATGTGACTCTTGAACTCTGCCCGATCAGTAACTATTTAACGAATGCGATTCCTGATCTTTCTAAACATCCTTTAAAAATGCTGATGGACGAAGGAGTGAAAGTTTCGATCAACTCCGATGACCCAGGAATTTTTGGCACAACCATCTTAGATGATTACGAAGTTCTCAAAGATCTTCACGAATTTAAACTTGAAGATTTCAATCGCTGCAACCAAATGGCTTACGAAGCCTGCTTTATTCCAGAAAAAATAAAATCTAAATTTTGGTAATATTCCGCACCGTATCTGCGGTTTGCATGACGCAAACCTTTGGAAAAGGTGCGGCTCACCTTTTAGAAGGTGAATTGGAATTGTACTGATGGGAGGACGTTGTTGTGTTCTAGGGATGTGACGCTTGCTCCGTTTTGTTCGTCGTATTCCCAGTGTCGGTAGCTGAGGAGTGGACCGATTCCTATGCTGCCTACATTGAATATATATCCAATATCGATCACATAACCTGTTCCTTCATAATCTTCTAATTCCGATTGGAAATAATAAGTTCCAAGAAGCTGCCATCCGCCACTTACGTAACCAATTGTTGCGCCCAAAGAATCTCTGTCTTGATCTGTAGCTCCGCTTCCGTATTCACGGCTTTCCATATCGTAAGCAACACCTAGGTACAAACCCTGACCCGAAGTATAACCTAACTTCAAATTGATAATTTGCTGGTTAAATTCTGTGCTTGTTGTCGATCCTTGTTTTTCATCTCTAGTGTAATAAAATATTGAAGGATTAAAAATAATCGTGGCACTAGCTGTTGATGATAAAAATAAAACAGCCATAAAACTGAGTATGATATTCTTAAACATTCGCTCCTCCTTTGGAGATTTTGGAATAAGTTTTTTGAATTTTTCCGTTCTCAAAAATAATAACATAATCTGCAAGATCTTCAGCATCCTTTTCATCGTGACTGACTATAAGGCAAGGTTGTGAATCAATCTTGACAATTTCTTTGAGAAATTCTTTTAAATCTTTTTTGAGAGCTGGATCAAGGGCTGAGAATGGTTCGTCGAGAAGCAGAATCTTTGGCTGTCCTATGAGTGCACGGAGAAGCGCGACTCTTTGCTTTTCTCCCCCTGAAAGGGTGGATGCTTTTTGATTTAGTTTATCCTCCATTTTTGCAATCTTCACGTAAAGATCTAACATCTTGGTATATGTTCTTTCTGGAATTTTTCTCGCAATAGCATGAAATAAGATATTTTCCTTCACTGTCATATGCGGAAACAACTCCCCACCTTGAAATACGACACCCAATTTTCTGTCTTGAGGAGATACCTTTGCGAGGTCTTCGCCTTTAAAAGTCCATTCAAAACCTTTATTTTTGCGTTGGGATTGATCAAGCCCCATAAGGATTCTCAAGAAGGTTGTTTTTCCTGATCCTGATGGACCTTGGATAAGCGTAATGCCTTGATCCGGAATTTCAAGTTGATCGATAAGCAAATGGAAATTATCAAACTTTATATCAATTTTTTTTACTAACGACATATTTCATCTCTCTAAAGCTTATTTTTCTAAGCCTATTCTTTTAAACAATGTGAAAACAATGAGTCCTAAAAACAAAAGTAAAAATACAAATAAGTTAGCAAGCTCTAGTCTGTAGGATCCTACTAAACTATGGATGTACAATGCCAGCGTCACATTCTTTCCGTATATGATTTGAGAGATTGCAAAATCTCCGATTGTCCAAAAAGCTCCGAGGCCTGACAAAAATAAAATCGAGGGTAATACTTGAGGGAAAATAATTTTTTTGAAAGTTAAAAATCGCGTGGAACCCATTAAGCTTGCCACTTCAATTTGACCCTCTAAATCCGAAAGCTTAGTTTTGAGCTGAAATCTATAAAGCACCGGCAAAAAAATGATAAGCATCGCAAATATAACTTTTATATCGTCTGCCATAAAATCTACGAGCAAAAGACTCAACCCGATAAGAACCGTACTCAAAGGAACATAACTGAGTAAAAATCTATCAAACAATCGATTGCGGTAAATAAAAGTTAAAAGACTTAAACCTATAAGTAGAGCCAATCCTGTCGCTAAAGATAGCGAAACACTTTTTAAAGCCAGTGGGAAAATTTCCTGAAAAGCATTTTCATTCTGCTGGAGTTGTTTAATTCCCAGAGCAGACCCAACGAGTGACCCGCCCAGATACAATGCCACGGGCATGACCACTGCAATTAATCCCGGTTTCCAACTGAGCAATCTGATCTCTTCGTAAGACTTTAGTAAAGCCAACCCTTTTTGCGCTCTATAAAGCAAAAGCATAATCACGATAAAGATAGATTCTAAAAAACTAATAAATACTGCATCCAGCAAAGAACCCGTAGTTCTAATTTTTTCATAGATTAAGGTCTCCACCGTGATGTCCTGATGTCCAACGAGAAGTGGAATCGAGAAGCTCGTAAAGAATTGTACAAATAGAAATAAAAAAATCATCACTGTTTCAAATGGAATATTTTTTAGCACAGCTTGGAAAAATTGAAACTTTGAAGCACCCTCTAAATACGCTAGCTCACTGAGCTTTTGAAATTTACTCTGAAAAATAGATTGATAAAATAAAGCCGCTAATCCCGTGTACATTAAAGTATGTGTGAGTACAATGCCCGTAATTCCAAAAGGAAATGGTTTTATTATCTGTAAAATTGAAGTTACAAAAAACAATGTTGGAACAAAAGAGGGTATGAGGCACAAAAGCTCGAAGTATTTTAATTTTTTACTTCCCTGAAAAGAACACAACCCCAATGCACCGACGAGGCCTAATAAAATTGTAACTACAGAACTTGCGAGAGATTGCTGAAGTGTATTTGTAAATGCTTCTCCCAACTCTTTCAAATCTACAGATACAAACTGTAGTTCTTTAAAGAGCAATAGATAGGGCGCAATCAATACTAAGAAAAATAAACCTACTAAAAAGTTCTTTACCATGAAGCCGATTTCCACGCCTCAATAACTTCGTCTCTAGAAATGATTTTATCTGACTCAAATAATTTTACTTTTTTTAGTTTTTCGTATTCTGAATTTTTTCGAACCTCTGCAACTACGGGGAGCATATAGTTTTTATTCATGATTATTTCTTGACCCTCTGGAGAAAGAATAAATTCTAAGAATTTTTCCGCTCCAGGCCTATTCTTTGTCGATTTTAAAATTCCCGCATATTCGATATGATATGGAAGTTCTTCCTCGAGATAAAGTGGCTGATAATCAAAATCACTTTCTTCTACCCAATGATAAGCCGGCGAAGTCAAATAGGAGAAAACATATTGAGATTGTTTTTTCTTAAAGAGTCCATAGCCTGCGCTCCACGAGGGCGTTACTGTGTAAATGTTTTTTTTAATTTGATTTAAAAAATCCTTTGCTCCCTCAGCTCCATATTTTTGAACAATCCAGTGAAAAAATATATAACCAGGAGAACTGGTTCTCGGGTCCAGTAAAATTATTTTTCCTTTAAAATTTGGAGATAAAAAATCATCTAGTTTTTTGGGAAGTGAGTTTTTATCAGAGGTTCTGTAGATGAATGTCATAGGCGACCAATTGTATGCCAGAAATGGACCTTGTTGAATTTTCTTAGGAGTTGACTCATCAAGTTTATAACGAAGCTCAGGGGGCTGTGTGAATAAGTCTGTGATAGTTGTATTTTGCAATTGGAACTGATCCAGCCCTACAACAACATCAGCTTTTGTTTTTTCTTTTTCTAGCAAAATTCTTTGGATAATGATGCCAGCCTCACCCACATCTGTGAATTCGACATTGTATCCCGTTTTTTCTTTAAAAATTTTTTGAAGATCAGGACCCGGTCCCCAAGAGCTTGCGAATGAAGAGTAAGTGTAAACAACGATAGTTCCCTGCTCCTTTGGCGAATCTTTTTCGTAAAGATAAATATAAATGGAGACCAGTAATGCTATGGGAACGAATATGGAAAAAAATCTTTTAATCATACTACCACCAAATGCCGCGATTCCTTTTATAGAAATAGTAATCAAAGCCGACACAGCGACCAGCTCCAATTGCCACGATGGTTACAAATATTGCGACAAACGTTGAATACAATAAGTTCTGATATCCCAGTCCAAAAATCACATAATGAAATGAAATTAAAATTCCTATGATTCCAAAGGGTCTAACCATAAATCCAATGAGTAATGAGAGGCCCACGAAAAAGCTTACAGCCAAAATGCCATGGCTCATCATCGACCAGTATGGATAGGCAAGATGCTCAAATAGCCATTTGTACCATGTTGGAAAACTATAAATATAATCTGAAGATTGGACCTGATCGATAAATACTTGCGAGGTAAAAAGTCCAGTTTGATATTCTGTTAATGCCTGGTTGAGCCAATAGTAACCTAAAAAAATTCGTAGAAAAGCAACAGGATACAAATGTCCTACATATTTTATGCTCTCAAAAAATGCCGTAAACATATTTAAAATCCTTGCAAGTATGACTCTAGACATGTCAAATTTAGAGATGCCTATGAAATTCACATTTATTATATCTACATTATTAACATTTACATTGATAAATGCTAGCAATCTTTACGCTGAGCAAAAGACAGCTGCCCCCAACTTTTTCCAGGCCAAAAAAGTCTCAGTTGAAGAAATGATGGGCGAGATCCGCGAGCGGATCGACAATAGAAAATGGAATTGGGATCTGAGCTTCTTTCCAAAGACAGGCTGGAAAGAAAAAGGAAACTCCGTTTATGGGCGTCCCTTGGTTTATTGGACTTGCGGTAAACCTGAAAATGAGAACACCTCACTCATTTTAGCCGCAGTTCATGGCGATGAAATTACGCCGGTTTATTTTGGTTTTCGCGTAGTGGAATGGCTTAAAGCAAGACCAGAGCTTTGTGAAAAATCCTTTATAGTTGTAGCTCCAATTGTGAATCCTGATGGCTTCTTGAGATATACTACTGGAACGAGAACAAACTATAATAAAGTGGATCTCAATAGAAACTTCGACACTCCAGAATGGGGCGAACAAGCGCAAAAAATTTGGAAAACAAAGTACGGATCTCAAAGACGCTATTTCCCTGGCGACAAAGCGGCTTCCGAGCCAGAAATAGAATTCCAAAAATGGCTTATCGAAGAATTTAAACCAGCAAAAATCCTCAGTGTCCATTCACCTCTCAATCATTTGGATTTTGATGGACCTCTTAGCGGTATAGATAGTGAGGCTGCAAAGAAATTCACAGAAACTTATGTAAAGTCTTGTGATCTTCTGAGGCAACAACTCGACAAATCTGCAACGGGCTTAAATTTTTATGCTTACGGAACATTTCCTGGAAGCTTAGGAAATTACGCTGGCAGGTACAAAGGAATCCCAACCATTACCGTTGAACTTCCAACTATCGACTACAAAATGGCGCCCGTGTACTTTGGTCAAATGGAGAAAGGTCTCAATGTTTTCATAAATTATGAAATCAAAGACCGTCCCCGACAACTCGCCGAAAAAAAATAACATCATCAAAAAAATATTTAATTAAATTCCCTCTAAAGAGAACAGAGGTTGTGCTTTTTAAGAAATCCAACTGGTATCCCTGAGCTTCTAAACCATTGAGTGCGAATCGCCTATTGTTACAAATTTTTGGCTTCTGACATTTTTTGTACGTTCGATTCCAACGAGCGAATAAGTGTATCATATTGAGTTCTACTAATGACCTGTTCTGCGTAACCCTCTTGTAATTCAGTTATAACAAATGAATTGTTTTTAATAAGATAAGGATCTTGTGAGGTAACAGCCTCAAATAAATAATCAAACCTTTTCTTTTCACTCATTGGTATGAACCACATAATCATTTAAATCCTATTAAATGAATTAAAGTCTGGGAAAATTCTAAGCGAATGAATAAAAAATTCATCAAGAAATCTAAATCACTATCCCTCTACTTTTTTATTACATCTCACTTTTATACAACCAAGTAAAGTGTCCACGCTTGATAAATTTTATTTATTGATTTGCCTTACGATATCCTCTGCTTTTTGGACTGGTGGACGTTCTTTGCGCGCTCCTCTATTGCTAGGAAGAGGAGGAACTCCTAATAAATTTGAGATCAGCACCGAAGTCCTTCCTACCGTATTGAAAATAGCTACCGGGTTTTGATTTTGCGAATTCACCAACTCTTCTTTTGTCGCCAATGCGCCTGCAGTTGGTCCTACAGCATAAATCGGAAGTGGACGTCCTAATTCCGTAACGTACTGCCTGCCGAGCACTGTCGAATCCAAATTCATTTCTTTGAGCTCACCTTTAACATCAACTAATCTTACTTCGCCTGCACTTTGGATAAGCATACCACTTACACTCTGCGCGCCCGTGGTATCAATGATCATGTCACCTTCTACCGTCATTCTGGTATTCTTTTCTTTATTGTAGACTGTCACGCGCATTCTGCCGTTTTCCAGAAAGTCCACTTTTTCAGCCTTTCCATTTGTTCCTTCAATTTGATTATTTTCATAAAGTGGAACTATTTTATGAATATAACGATCACCGCCTCCACGACTTGCTACATATTCTACCGCCGTACGGAAGTCATTTCCAACCCAAGTTAATTTGAAACCTTGAGGCAAATTAACATGAGCGTCGATCAATCCTTCAACGGCTATTCTCGAGCCATCTCCATCACCAATGATGATCACTTCTTTAGGTAAAGTTACAGTTTTATTTTTTTTGGCATTTATTTTCAGAGAGATCAGTAGCGTATCCGTGCACATTATAGGAAAAATCTTTGCTGGATTTTCTAAATGCATCAAATGATTTTTATTGAACTCCATCAAGTAGTTGTTATCTGGAATTTTGGAAGCCACTTCCCCTATACCTGTTCCTAATATTAAGCGAGGCGTTCTGAAGGTGATGTTCTGATCTGTTTTGATTTCAACCAGTGTCTTGCCATCGATATTTATTTCTTTGATCGAAGTCACCGTCGTTCCCAGAAGAACGGGGATTTTCGAATGGCTTTGCTGCCCCTGAATATAGGCAGCCAATTGGGAGGAATGCGCATACTTCGAAGATGAGTAATTCGCTAAACTTCCAACGCCTCCAGGAAACTCATGCATACTGAGAGTTCCAGTTTCTACACTGTTGATGATAAAGTCTTTTTCGGCAAAGGTTTTAGCAATATATTGTGTTTTTTCTATTACAATGGCGGCTCTGCCGGCACGTCCCAAAACCAAAGATGCCGATGCACATTGTGGACCCGCACCAATACACACCATTTCTAAATCTATTATTTTTTTATAAAAATTTCTTTTTAAAATATCTGATTTTCTTTTCAAAGCTTTCATGAAAAGTCGAGAGGCTCTTTTTGCATTTTCGATTTCGAAGCGGACCCTACTTGCAGTCGTTGCATCCGATGGAAACGCGGGGCTATAGCTCAATGAAAATAAATTGCTACAAAGATTATTAGCAAAAGAAGGAGTGCTAATTCCCAATATAAAAATAAATGTAAAAACAATTCTTAACATTTTCATTATCAATCCCGGTTAAAAATTAAAAACTTCCTCATTTCCATTCAATTACGATATAACCTCGCGGACCCTCCGCACTATGCGCCGATGCTTTCATCGCATTTAACATAGCACTTAGATCAATCCAAAACGGAGGATTTGCAGTAAGGTTTGTTTCACTAACCAAAAGTTCATTGGTTCTAATATCAAATCCGGCAACGGGAGAAAAATGCCCATGCCCTGGTCTTCCAATTTCAGGAGAATGATAGTTTACAATGATATCCACTTTAGCGAGGCCTTCACTGCTTCTTCTCACCATTTCATTAAATTTGGCAGCATCCTCTTCACTTTCCATTTTTCTCATCGTAACCGTAAAATTATAACTCTTTCGTAATTGAGTTATTAATTGTGCAAGTTGTGATAATTCAAGGCCAGGGTGATTACCAAAAATGTCGGCCTTCGTTTTTATGCCTAAAGATTCTGTAAGTCCCAAAAGCTCTCTTTCGCCCACAGGAATCCCTTTCGCATTTAAAACTTGGGCAAGGGAAGATAATCCGCACGTTACCAAAGTATCTTGGCTTCGCCTTTGGCTCAATAAATCTGTACGAATAGGATATGCAGACAAAGAAGACCTTTCAATAAAAGGACGAATTCTCTTCAAATCCGTGGCAGGATTATTTTCTATTGCAAATCCACTTCGCAATTGGCTATCAATCTCAAAACTCAATTGCCAAGAAAATTTTGTTTCACTGGTGACCGTGTGTTGGCCATTTTCTTTTTTATCAATTTTAACCTCAAAATATTTATTACGAAGGAAATTGGGAATTCCCGCCAAAAGATGATCTATCTGTTCTCTCTCTATAAACTTCATTAGCTCATCGTGTTGAATTTTCGTTAAACCCCTGGAAACCACATGCAGCGTACCTTTGGGGGAGAGATTAATCGCTATTTTGGCATCTATCATTTGTGATGCTAAAAATTTTTTGAATATTATTTTAAATTTAGATTGAACAAATTCACGTGCATCGTAATTGTCAGATAGCAGTTTTATAGGATGAGCCAATACCTCGGGGCTAACACGTACATATTGCTCTAAATTTTCATCAAATAAACTCGCACACAAAGACTTTGCATGGACATTCAGAGATATCGCAGATATTAAAATATAGATTAATATTTTAAATTTTAGGGTCATAAGTTTAATTACCCATTATGCGGTAGCGGCGCAGAGTTAGTTGTTCCAATTCTGTAAGCTCTTCAGGCCTCAATTCAAAATCATTATTGATTTTAGTTTCCGCTAAAAAATTTTGATATATAGCT
>JAZKEU010000022.1:42458-53135 GCA_040386775.1 Bdellovibrionota bacterium
CTGTTTATTTACAAAATGAATGGCTTGCTGTATTCCTTCGTTAGTCACAGCTGCGTAAGCATCTGTTATGGTGATATTTTTATTTGCAACCACAGACTGTTCTAAACCTAAGGACAATAAACGGCTTTCAAACGGCAAACTGTTTCTAGTTACCCAGTTTGGTCTATAGCCCAATCCTACCCAGTGAATCGTTGGGGTTTCTACACGTGCGACGAATCCAAAGTCTTTTATCTCTTGGCTATTCACATCTACAGATCCATTAGAGCGAACCAATATACCTAGTAAATGCGTTAAACTATGAAAGCGACGATTATAAATATAAACATCGTCCATCATTGCACGCCATTCCGGAGAACCTTTTAAAACTTTTCCTTTGGCAATCTCTGAACGCATATGGCGAAGTACTTTTTCCCAAAAACTTCCGATCTGTCTGTTTGTATCAATAATTTTTTTAGGAATTAAAAAAATTGAAGCAAAGTGCTCCAGATCATGCCTGTAAAGACTATTTCTCTCTTTACCTTCAGTGATATTTTCGGACAATTGCGCGGGCTTCAAGCCAAACACCGAACCCCATTTAGGATCGCTGAGAGCCATGGTTCCATCTTTTACCCAGTGTTTAACATACTCCGTTTGATGAGCAGACACTACTTTAGATTGATAAAGCCCCATGTTTATTTGCATGTCTGCTGGAGCGCGGGCGTTGTATTGCGCCCTTAAGTATTCAAATAATTTGGGATTAGGAACTTCCGACATATACTTTCCAAAAATTGGATCTTCTGATTCTTTAAATCCCATTTTTTCAAAAAGTTTTGAATTGTGCTCGTCAATTTCTGTGCGATATTTATCTAATCCACTGCGGCTTTCTTTTAAATTATTTATATTGTGTTGAATGGGTTGGAATAAAGTAGAAACTCCTACCTCTACTCCATTACTATCATAGAATTTTTTATAACCAATTATTTCGATATAAGCACTGATAGGTAGTTTGTGTTTAAGTTTTAAATTAATGACCATCAATGAAGAAATTGGATTTGCATCTTCACTCTTTTTATCTCTTGATAAGGCTTCCTTAAAAAGACCACTGCACGTTAAATCAGAGGCATGTACCGTTGTAAATTGCATTACAACCAATAGGCTAACTATCAGGGATATAACTTTGGACTTTGAAGACAACATAAAATCTCCACTAAAAAATATTCTGTAATGTTTAATTACAATATTTATACCAAGGAAATCAGGTACTTAGAAATTACACGCTTCTATCATAAGTGTTTAATATTGTTGATATTTTTTAATAAAAATGAATTGCCATTAAAAAATAAAAAAAATCATTGAACTGACAAATTGTCATCTCGAGTGTTTACAATATAGACAGAATATTGGGTTACTTGGAATAAGGCAATTGCGGGCAATTTTTGTTGAGAAAACAATTTTTGCAGTCAGGATTTCTTGCGGTACATATCGCTCTTCCGTGGGTGATCAAGTAATGTGAGTACATGGTCCAATCTTTTTCGGGAACTAGTTTTTGAAGTTCCAATTCCAGCTTCACAGCGTCCGTTCCTTTAACAAAACCCATGCGGTTAGAAAGTCTTGTTACGTGCGTATCGACCACCATTCCCGGAATTCCAAAAATATTTCCCAGTACAACATTGGCCGTTTTTCTGCCCACTCCTGGAAGCGCATGAAGCTCTTCCATAGTTTGCGGAACTTCGCCTTTGTGTTTTGCTACCAATTGCTCTGCACAACCCTTGATATTCTTAGCTTTATTTTTGAAAAATCCAGTCGTACGCACAAACTCTTCGATTTCCAAAATATCTGCCTTCAAATAACTTTGCGGTGTCGGAAATCTTTTGAACAATGCCGGCGTCACTTTATTCACACGTTCATCTGTACATTGCGCGGATAAAATTGTTGCTAATAAAAGTTGAAACGCATTTTCGTGATCAAGAGCACAGTGTGCATCTGGATATTCTTTTGCTAGAAGTGAGATGATTTTTTTAACGCGTTTGTGTTTTTCAGAGAAAGATTCTTTACTCTTCGCCATCGTTTCCGATTGCCTCAACCGGGCAACCTTCCATTGCTTCTTTGCACGCTTCTTCTTCTTGAGCTGTCCCAGGCTGTTTTGTGATAAAAGCATGCCCATCTTCATCATTCATAGTGAAGTTATCAGGAGCTGCGCAAACGCAAGCGTCGCAAGATATGCAGGATTGATCCACATAGAACTTACCTGGTTTGTTTTCTTTCCATTTTTCTGATTTGTTAGGCATAGGCTCATATATATAGGCCTTAAGTCCCGCCATGTCAAATGGGCTATGGTCTCGATTTGAAGGCTCAAAGCATACCCTCAATAGGTTCTTTGCTATACTTATTGTATGGATAAAATTCAAGGTAACAACACACTCATAGCTCATGCCCCAACCCAAGAAGAGTACAAAGATTTAGTAAAATTCTTGGACCAAAACTTACGCCCACAAAACAAGTGGTCCATCACCTCGGAGTATCCGACGGCTCTAAATCAAGAAAATATCCATAACCTCCGGATAATTACGGAAGGAAATCAGGTTTTATCTCACGCAGCCCTCAAGCCTCACATCATCAAAACTCCTGTGGCGATCTTTAAAGCTGGAGCCATCGGTAGCGTAGTGACTCATGATAAATACCGAAATCAAGGACTTTCAAGGACAGTACTCAATGACTGCATTGACCTGGCCAGAAAACAAGATTGTGACTTTGCAATTCTTTGGACCAACCTTCATGAATTCTATCAAAAAATCGGATTCGCCTTGGCTGGGTACGAAATCAATCTAGCAATTGATTCAAACTTTGATGTAACACGAGATACTCAATATAAAATTCTTAAAACTCCCAATGTTGATCCCATGGCACTGCACAAACTTATGAGCCAACATACGGTTTCTACTTTTAGAAATCCTGATGAAGTAAGGAAATATTTAAATATTCCAAATTCGAATGTGTACACTCTTTGGGAAGCCAATGGAGCCCTTGGAGCTTATTGCGTCGAAGGAAAAGGCGCTGACCTTGGTGGCTACATCCACGAGTGGGGCGGCGGGGTTTCTAAAATCATGCAGCTTCTAAAGTTTATTCAAGAAGATCAAAAAAGAGAGATCAAAATCATTGCCCCTAATCACTCGCAAAACCTCATCGATGAGTGCGTAGAAAAAGGTGCCATTAGAACTGAAGGGTTCTTAGGAATGATCAAATTGATCAACGAAGAAGCCTTTTTCAAAAAAATTCATAGACACGCCAGAATGGATCTTGGGATTACAAATTTAGTTCTAGAAAAACAAGGTGATGAGTATTGGTTTGGTACAACATCGCAATATCTCAATACGAAAGATCCGATCGATATTATTCCTTTGATGTTTGGGCCAACAAAAATTTCTGATGTGAAGGGGTTTGAACCTTCGACAGTTCAAGTTTTAGAAAAAATATTTCCAATGCCTTTTTGGCTAGGCGGATGGGATTCAATATAAATGAAAACAATTAAATTTTTACTCTTTGCTGTCACGATGACTCTTTCTATTACTTCTTGTATAGAAGATAAGCCTTTAGAAAATGATAAACCTGTCAATCCACAAACCATTCAGAATATGAGACAGGCTTTTGTCGATGCTACTGATGGCGCGACTCCTCTTCTCATGGGACATGGCGAATGGGCTTTATTTAGAATTCAAGCTAAGCTTTATACAGGAGATTTCCAGGGCCTTGGGTACAAAGCTGCACAAGTGGTAGATGCAAAGAATGGAGATATGACCGTCGAAGGTAATTTATATCACAATAGAGATTTGAGAATTTTGTTAACGGATTATAAAGAACCATCTTCTCCAGAAGAGATGGAGAATCCCGTAATCGAATTGCAGAAAGAATGGCCGTGCACTTTTGTTAAGCCACCATTTTATATTTGGTGGACAGACTGCCCACTGCCGATGGAACAGAATTTTTGGGTGTTTAATTCCATTCAGGAGCCTGAAGTTCCAATTTTCTATTCTTTGGCAAAATATGTTGTGAAAGAAAAGCTCCCTAAGAAAATGGTGGATGAAGGGCGTTGCTATAATTTTGTAAATTGCGAGATTAATGTGACCTATCTCGAATACGAAATGTATGGAAAAGACGAAAACGGAGAGGATAAACGAGTGCACTATGTGACTTCTTTTTCAGGAGACTTACCTTATCTCGCTTCAAATCTAAAAACCTGCTACAGCACATTACTTGATCTTGAAGGAAAAAAGCATCCTGCTGAAGTTTGCCAATTGATGGTGGATTTCAAACCCGGAAGTACTCCGCCAGCTTACTGCCCAGACAACAATCCTGAAGTTCCATGTGTTGAGTCTGCCCCGTAATTATGAAAAGCCTTAAGTACTTTAGAATCGAAGTTCGAGAAAAAATACTTATCGCTTATTTTGATAATTCTGCGCAATCCAACTGTTTTGGAATTGCGTGCGCGAAAGAACTGCAAAAAATCATCAAGCATGTGAAAAAAGATAAAATCGAAGGATTACTTCTGACTTCAGATCAGAGAGTTTTTTGCTCTGGCGGAAATCTTAGCGACTACGCAAAACTCAAAAACAAAGCCCAAGGCATTAAAATCAATAAAGAGATTACAAAGATTCTAAATGAGTTCAATAAAATGCCAGTGCCGACAATCTGCTTAGTGACCGGAGATTGCCTCGGTGGCGGCATTGAATGGATCTCTGCATTTGACACTGTCTACGCAACACCTTCTGCATTGTTCGGTATGTGGCAACGTCGCATTGGTCTTTCTTGGGGCTGGGGAGGCGGACATCGCCTTAAACTGCGTGTTTCGAAAAAGAACTTAATGAATCTACTCTTGAATGCGAACAATTTCTCGAGCTACCAAGCACAAGAATTAGGATTGATCGATGCGATTTACACGAATGAATTGATTTTTGAAAAGGGATTGGATTTTTTAAAAAAGCAAAGAGACCTTCCAAAGATCCCTTTTATTAAAATTAAGTCCGGCGATATCAAGCATGAACAAAAAATCTTCCAGTCCCTGTGGATGAATCCTGAACATCAAAGATTGTTAAGAAGATTTCGATAAACATCTTTTGCTTGGATAAATTCTACGCCTACACCCTGACCCTTACCCCAAATGGAGCTCTTTGAATTCCAAACCACTCTTGCATTCACTTCGTATTGTTTGTCCACTTCATTAAGGCTAACTTTCATTTTAACAATGCCACGCACATCTGCCGCTGCGTCTGCGATTTCAAGATAAGCGCCACCTTTAGAGAGGTTTAACATAGAACATTCGTATTGTTTATTTTTACCAATTTGCTCTACGACAGTTTCTTGGTTTGTATAGAATCTCTTGTGGGATTGCTGAGGAACTTCTCTACCTTCCAAAAGCTTACTGATCACCCCAAAAAAATGCTTGTGCTCGAATGGCTTTTCCATAATTACAGATTTTGGAAATGTCTTTAAAAGTTCATGGGCCTTTGGAGCAATTGCACGTGACAACATTATAACTGGGCAGCCATAACCCAACCCTCTAAAGTTTTTTACGACGTTCATTTTTTCTTCTGTAAGAATATCCATATCACACATAATAAGATTCATCTTATCTTGTGATAATTTTCTAACAGCTTCATGGCCGTCAGCAGCTTGAATAACCTTATAGAGTTTATTCAATGTTAAAAGATTTCTAACTTCTCTTGTTGCTTCTGCATCGCTGCCCACCAGTAGAATTTTTGAACTCATATTATTACTCCATAAGATGTATTTTCTTTGATATATACATTATCGGCGTAATCTGAGGCGATCCGTGCTAAGGTTCTGAAAATAAATCATTTTTTACTGCTGATGAAGAATATATCAACAGTTTCTAAAGAATTTTATCTCAATATGAGACGTTATTTTGAAGCAACACCAGAGCTACTTGAACTCGAATTGATTTTATTTAAAATGCAAATAGATCCACTTTGATTTAATTCAAATGCATTATTTACGGATGCAATGCAGCCTCGGACAGAACGATTACATGTTCCCATAATACTTGGCTTTACTTCGTTAACACTTGCATCCAATTTTGCAAAATTTTTGCCCTTTCTACACTGTTCATTTAAGGTTTTAGTTTTAAGATCAGTAGGATTTGCAACTTCTCCCCAGTAACATTTATTTATTTGTTCTCGATTGAAATCTTTCTCTAGATCATCTAATTTTTCTAGGCATGAACTCTTGTGCTTGGTTACACAAGAGCCATCAATTTTTGCGCACATGCTTTTTAAGCATTTTGCAAAAATTGGGTTGGGAGCAATGCATTTTGCAAATGCATTTCCAATAAGGGTGACTTTCAAGTCTGTCGCCTTTGTACCCACCTTACATAATGTATTGTCTAGCTCCTCCAATTGGCGAATGTCTTCAAAAGAAAACGTCGTATAATTGGGGTTCACATAATATACGTCTTCATTTAAGAATTTTTTTGCATCAGAAACATCAAAATTAGATTTTGAAGAACAAGATAATATTTTTCTTTTACCCAATTTTTGCGTGAGCACTGGAGTTCGCTCTTCTACGCGTGCATAAATACACGCTTGAATATTTTTATAATGATTAAGTAACGCCATTGGAGTTTCTTGGCAAAGCCCCATATTATTCTGCTTCAATGAACTGCATGTTTCGGCAAATTTTTGAGTTGTAAGCTTTTGAATTTTTGCTGCGGCCTGTATTTCCGCCCAAATGTTTTGGGCACTCAAGCGATGGAATTCGTTGTCTGTTTTACAAACTATTTTTTCGGCGTCTTGAGCTTGAGAAATATACTCAGCTACTACTTTTTCAGAACTCCTAAAAACTCCCGGGACTAAATCCTTTTCACGAGATGCGAGGTCATCGGCAGTCGACACCATTGAAGCAACGGCGCTTTGAAATGGCAGGTGAAGTAATAATTGAAATGATAAAAATAATAGAAAAATAAAAGTTTTCATTCTCAAAAATCATCGACATAAATTGATTAAACTTTTAGTGTTTAATGTGTGAGCTTAGACCTAGGTCTTGGAATTTTTTATACTATTCACCCCAGATCTGATCTTCACCCTTAATCCAAGCTTTTACATTTTCTGTCGTTACAGATTTTGGTCTTTCTAGAGGGAACCCCAGAGCTCTTGACCAAATTCCCGCCGCCAATACTCCTAGCGCGCGACTCACCCCGAACAGAACAGTGTAGTATTCGTATTCTTTCATTCCATAGTGGATGAGTAATGCACCGGAGTGGGCATCCACATTCGGCCATGGATTTTTGATTTTACCTAAGGATTGTAAGATTGGCGGAACAGTTTCATAAATTTGCCATACTGTTTTAACCGCTGGATCGTCAGGCATATGCTTTTTAGCAAATACTTGTTGCGCCGTAAATCGTGGATCTGTCTTTCTAAGAACGGCGTGGCCGTACCCCGGAACAACTTTTCCATCAGCCAATGTTTTCTTAACGTATTCTGTAATTTGCTCTTTTGATGGAACATCAGTTTTAAGAGTTTCTTGCATTTCAAAGATCCACTTGATCACTTCTTGATTCGCCAATCCGTGCAATGGTCCCGCAAGTCCATTCATACCAGCCGCAAAACATAAATATGGATCGCTCAATGCTGAACCCACAAGATGCGTCGTGTGTGCAGAAACGTTCCCACCCTCATGATCCGAGTGGATTGTGAGATACATTCTCATTAATTCTTTAAAGCTTTCGTTTTCATATCCTAATAGATGAGCAAAGTTTCCTGCCCAGTCCAATTCAGGCTTAGAATCGATTTTCTTTCCGCTTTTATATTTACGTCGGTAAACGTAGGCAGCCACCTCTGGAAGACATGCAATCAAGTTCATTGAATCTTCATAAATATAAGACCAATAATCTTTCTTGCTCACACCTTCTGCATATTTCTTTTGGAAAATTGATTCTGTTTGCAGCGCCATTACACCAACTACAAATTGAGTCATTGGATGAGTTTCAATTGGGAGAGCATCTAGTGTTTTGTAAACGTGTGCAGGAATTTTATTTCTTTTGGCCCAGTCTTTTCTTAACTCTTCAACATCCGCCGCCGTTGGCAATTCTCCTGTTAATAATAGGTAGAATAAACCTTCTGGGAGTGGCTCTGATCCGCCCTTGGCCTTTGGAAGCTTGTCTTGCAATTCAGGAATTGTAAATCCTCTGAAGCGAATTCCTTCATTGGCATCTAGGAGTGATGTCTCGTAAACCATGCCAGTAATTCCGCGCATACCTTGATAAATCTGTGCAAGTGTTACTTCGCCAGCTTTCTTTGCGCCATGCTCTTTGAGCATTTCTTTGTTTTGAGTTGCAAGTTGATCCGCTTTTTGTTTGAAAAGGTTTTTGAGTTTTTCCATTCCTATAGCTTAAAATAAGAGTGAAACTTTCGCCAGTACAAATCTCAGAGGAGATTGACTCACGGCTTTAGGCCCGTCGCACGGTAGTTTTCGTATGTTACGATTTGGCTAATTTCAGGACTCTGTCTTTAACTTCAGCAACTAGCACTGTCACATCTTTGCTTAATTCTTTGCCGCCATTCCACTTTTGGATTTGGAAGAAGACTTCGTTTCTCATTTGATGTGGTGTTTTCTTAGCATTTTCCATAATCATCTTTTTAATTCTATTAACGTCCAGTGCCACGCCTTTAGCGTTCTTGACCTGATGAATACCCTCAGTAAGCAAGATTAAACAGTCTTTGGGATTAAGGGATATCGTCTCGCTTTTGATTTTTGCCTTAAAACTCTTAGTGAAGGCCTCACCTGTTGGTTCAAGCTCTACCAGTTCCTTTTCCGCCGCCTTGTATAGAAATGCTAAGTTTTTACCATGGTGGCAGTAGCTCATTTCATAACTTCTTCTGTTGATCATTGCGTAAAAAAGATTCGCCGTATCTTGATCGCTAATTTGAGGAATCAATTCTTTTGTGATCATCGCAAACACTTTTTCTGGTGGAGCACCCTTTTTAGTCTCTATATGCGAAGTGAGCTTTAATAGCACCGAAAGAAACAGCGAGGAAATCCCGTAACCACTACAGCTTGAAAGTAAAAGCGAAAAACGAAATCTGTCCTCGATTTCAAAAATATCAAAATAATCTCCACCCGATATATAACTGGCCTGAAATTTTGTGCTGAATTCAAAGCCAGGAATATTTGGAAACTCTGTAGGTACTAATTTTTCTTGAATTTTATTGGCGATTTTTAGCTGGCCGTTCAACTTCTCAATCAGAGATTCAATATGATGATTGAGCGTAATCAATTCCTTTTTGAAGGTTTTAATTTCTGCATCTTTTTGCTCCAATTGATCTTCGAGTTCATCAATACGATCTTCGAGTTTATTGGAAGAGGATTTTGGCTTGTCTGTTTTTTTCATTCCTATAAGTTTACGGATTTTTCAGGAAATAGGTCAATCTACTTGTCCTATATATTTTGATCAGTGAACCTGGACGGGGTTCCAACCTAGAATTACCTCAAGCCTTGGATTAAGAGATAAGCTCTTGATGTCCTGGCTTTTTACTTCATTAGGAGCCAAGCGACCCAGCAGCTTTAAAGATGGAATATAGATCGTTAAGGAATCAAATTCCTCGACCCAAGGGAAGTCTGAGATATCATCAATCTTTTCATAGAACTTATGTAGATCATAGTCTTTCTTGGCTTGGATGATCGTTAAGTAATCAGCCGGTAAGCCCTTAACTTCTTTTAGCTCAGGGAAAGAGTTTTGGACTAAGACCCAATGGCGAGCCAAGCTTTTGCTTGTTACAAGCTTTGAGCCATTTCTGAGGTTGATATAAGTATTGTTTTTAAATTTAAAAAGGATATTTTTTTGCATATAGAATGGAAGTTCATTTTTAAATGAAACCAGAGATTCCACCTGAGGAATATCAAACTCAAAAATGTAATCCACGGTTAAATACTCTTCGAATTTCGCGTTCAAGAGCTTTCCGATAAATTGTTCCATATACATGTTATAAACATTAGAGAAATTTTGAAAATTCAAATTTTTTTCAGGGAGTTTGCCTTCAAAAGTTCCAGCAAAACGCATCCAATACTTGGCAAATCCTAATTTTTCTTTAAGCGGCATCTGATCGTAGTAGTGCAGAATTCGATTCACTACCAGAGGCCTCATAGACCAAATGGAAATTTGATCAAACTCTCTGCGTTGAGTGTTTTTAGCCATCGCAATCAAATCACAAAACGGACCTGTCTCAGCAGGGACAAAATCAGTTCTACAAATGTCTTTTTCTGAATAAACGTACTTCAACCAACGTTTGAAATTAAATTCCTTTTCCCAGTTGATTTCATTCCAAAAAACATAAAGAAAAATATCACTCACTACTTCCTGAGTGAACTTATCATCACGAACTTGCTTAGAAGCAAACCCCAAGAACCAAGACTTCAGTAGACTTTTTCTAAAGAGCTTAAGATCTTTAGCCTGCTCAGCACTCATAAGTATTTCATTCGCCGAAACAGATAGATTTGCTGATTCTTTGATCACAATTTTTATAGAATTGGGTTTATAGAAAAATTTATTCTGCCTAAGGAATCTTTCAAAGGACTCTACGCTCTCACCAAGGTTTTTAATGGTCTTTCGATCTCCCAAGATTGGGATCCCGGAGTGCACTTTTTCAAAAAAACAGCTCGGATAAAAAACACTCTCTTGGTCTCGTT